>NZ_JBIVGN010000010.1:0-211165 GCF_044748705.1 Pseudomonas sp. NPDC089758 | reverse complement strand
TGGTAGTGTGGGGTTTCCCCATGTGAGAGTAGGTCATCGTCAAGATTCATTTCGCAAAACCCCTATCTGCGCGAGCAGGTAGGGGTTTTGTCTTTTCTGGCTGTCACAGATCCCGGACTCGGCGGTTAGCCGTGATATCGTTCCCCATCAGCCCGAACTGCCTTCCAGAGAACCATCAATGGCCAACCCGACTTCACTCCACCCCGGCTTCATGATCGTGCACGGCAACCGCCTGGACGACTTGCGCAGCCTGGTGGTGAGCTGGATGCGGCGCTATCCGCTGGCCCCCCTGGAAAACGAAATTGCCCTGGTGCAGAGCAATGGTATCGCCCAGTGGCTCAAGCTGGCCTTGGCCGAGGACCCACTCGAAGATGACCAAGGCGGCTGTGGGATCGCTGCTGCCATCGAAGTGCAGTTGCCAGGCAGCTTCATGTGGCAGTTGTACAGAAAAGTCCTCGGGCGTGACGAAATCCCGGAAGTTTCCCTGCTCGACAAGGCCCCGCTGACCTGGCGACTCATGCGTTTGCTACCCGCGTTGATCGAGCGCCCGCATTTCGAGCCGTTGCGACGCTTCCTCACTGACGACGGCGATCTGCGCAAACGCTATCAGCTTGCAGAGCGCCTGGCTGACCTGTTCGACCAATACCAGGTCTATCGTGCCGACTGGCTGAAGGACTGGGCAGCCGGGCAGCACGTCCTCAATACCGCCCGTGGCGAACGCAAGCCTCTGGCGCCTGGCAACCGCTGGCAGGCAGAGCTGTGGCGGGCCCTGCTCGAGGATGTGGGTGAACAAGGCATGGCCCAAAGCCGGGCAGGGGTGCACCAGCGGTTCATCGAACGTATCAACAGCCTTGAGCAGCCCCCTGCGCGCCTGCCTTCACGGGTAATCGTATTCGGTATCTCATCCCTGCCTGCCCAAGCCTTGGAAGCGCTGGCAGGCCTCGCACGCTTCAGCCAGGTATTGCTGTGTGTGCACAACCCTTGTCGCCACCACTGGGCGGACATCGTCGCCGACAAGGACCTGCTGCGCCACCAGTACAAGCGCCAGCAACGCAAACAGGGCATGCCCGTGCAACTGGATGACGAGTCCTTGCACCAGCACGCCCACCCCTTGCTGGCCGCCTGGGGCAAACAGGGGCGGGACTACATCAACCTGCTCGACAGTTATGACGACCCAGGCAGCTACCAGGGCGCATTCAGCGACGGGCGCATCGACTTGTTCAGCGAAAGCGAGCCGACGACACTGCTCAAGCAGCTGCAGGACGATATCCTCGAACTGCGCCCGCTTACCGAAACCCGTGAGCTGTGGCCTGAGGTGGTTCTGACAAAAGACCGCTCCATCCGCTTCCATATCGCCCACAGCCCACAGCGCGAAGTCGAGATCCTGCACGACCAGTTGTTGGCCCGCTTCAGTGCCGACTCCACCCTGCGCCCGCGTGACGTCATTGTCATGCTCCCGGCGATCGACACCTATGCACCGCATATCCGCGCCGTGTTCGGCCAGCTCCAGCGTAACGACCCGCGTTACATCCCCTTTACCCTGACCGATCAGGGCCAGCGCGGGCGGGATCCCTTGCTGATTGCCCTGGAGCATCTGCTCAAGCTGCCAGACAGCCGTTTCGCCGTCAGCGAGGTGCTCGATCTGCTGGACGTACCGGCTGTGCGAGCCCGTTTCGGGATCCGCGAAAGCGACCTGCCCACGCTGCACCGCTGGATCGAAGGTGCCGGTATCCGCTGGGGGCTCAATGCCGAGCAGCGAGCGGCCTTGGGCCTGCCCGAAGGCCTTGAGCAGAACAGCTGGCGGTTCGGCCTGCGGCGTATGTTGTTGGGTTATGCCGTCGGTATGGGGGAGGGCTGTGACGGTATCGAACCCTACGATGAAATCGGCGGGCTGGATGCTGCGCTGATCGGCCCGTTGGTGGCGTTGCTCGACGCCCTGGATGTGGCCAACCATGCCCTCTCACAGCCAGCCACTGCTGCCCAATGGGGCGAGCGGCTGAACGCGTTGTTGCAAGTGTTCTTCCTGGCAGAAGGCGAACATGACGAGTTCCTGCTCATGCAACTGCAGGAGCTGCGCGATAGCTGGCTGGAGGTGTGCGAGACCGTCGGCTTGCAAGACGTGCTACCCCTCACCGTTATACGCGAGGCGTGGTTGTCAGGCCTGGATCAGGGCAAGCTTTCCCAGCGTTTTCTTGCCGGTTCGGTAAACTTTTGCACCCTCATGCCAATGCGTGCCATCCCGTTCCGGGTGGTCTGCCTGCTGGGCATGAATGATGGCGATTACCCGCGCGCCCAGCAGCCGCTGGACTTCGACCTGATGGCCAGTGATTACCGCCCCGGCGACCGCTCGCGCCGGGAGGATGACCGTTACCTGCTGCTCGAGGCGTTGTTGTCCGCGCGCGATCAGCTATACATCAGCTGGGTCGGCCGGAGCATCCGCGACAACAGCGAGCGTCCGGCATCCGTGCTCATAGGCCAACTGCGCGATCACCTGGCTGCAGGTTGGCGGCTGGCCGGTGGCAGGGACAGCCAGCACGCGGGCGAGCAGTTGTTGCATGGGTTGACGCAAGAGCACCCGCTGCAGCCCTTCAGCCCGCGTTATTTCCAGAAAGGCAGCGCCTTGTTCAGCTACGCCCATGAATGGCAGCTGCTGCACCAGGTCAGCGATGAGGGCGAACAGGCAGACATTGGCCTGCCACCCTACGTGGGCGATGAAGCCCTGACGCTCACACAACTGCAGGATTTTCTGCGTAATCCGGTGCGGCACTTCTTCAGCCAGCGGCTGAAAGTGTTTTTCGAGGCGCTGGAGGCGCCGACGCCAGATGAGGAGCCGTTCGTCCTCGACGCCCTGCAGCGCTACAGCGCCAGCGAAAGCCTGCTCGGGGCGGCGCTGGCCGACCCGGAAAACGCCGAGCATGCGCTGCAAGCCCAGGCGCGCCGGCTGCAGGCATGCGGCATGCTGCCGTTGGCCGGGTTCGGTGAGCTTTTACAGGCAGAACTGATTCAGCCGCTGCCCGACCTGCTGCAACGCCATCGCCAGTTGTTGCAGCGCTGGCCCGAGGTGGTAGAGGGCGCGCTGCCGATCAATTTCGAACAGGGCAGTCATCGCCTGGAGGGCTGGCTTGGCCGGGTCTACCAGGCCGCCGACCAAAGCCTGTTGAGCATCACCACGGTGCCCAACACCATCAGCGCCGGGCGTAACAGTCTCAAGTGGCACCGGCTGATCGCCAGTTGGGTCATGCACCTGGCGGCCTGCGCCGAAGGCTATCCACTGTATAGCGCCCTGTTGGCCAGCGACATCACCTTGCTGCTTGCGCCACTGTCACAACACCAAGCTGCTGAGCAGCTCGGCCATTTGCTGGTGTCACGCCAGGCCGCAATGAATGCGCCGCTGCCGGTTGCCGCCAAGACAGCGTTCGCCTGGCTGGCCCAGGACGATCCTGACAAAGCCCTCGTCGCAGCCGCCCGTGCATACGAAGGTGATGGCCGCACCAGTTTCGGTGAGCGCAGCGAAAGCCTGGCCCTGGCCCGACAATTTCGTGACTTCGCCGCACTCAGTGCCGACGAAACCTTTGAAGGCTGGTGCGAAACCCTGTACCGCCCGTTATACAGCGCAGCCTGGCAGACGCTGGGCAACCCGGAGAGTGGCGCATGACCCAGGTCCGTCCCCTGGCACTGAGTTTTCCCCTGCATGGCAGCCAACTGATCGAAGCCAGTGCCGGTACCGGCAAGACGTTCACCATTTCAGCCCTTTACCTGCGGCTGATACTTGGCCATGGCGGCGAGCACGCTTTTGCCCGCGAACTGCTGCCACCGCAGATCCTCGTGGTGACCTTCACCGATGCAGCCACCAAGGAACTGCGCGAGCGTATTCGCGCGCGCCTGGCCGAGGCTGCACGCTTCTTTCGCGGCGAGCTGCCAGAAGCCGACCCGCTGTTGCACCAGCTACGTGACGATTATCCACAGGAGCACTGGCCTCGCTGCGCCAACCGCCTGGAGATCGCCGTACAGTGGATGGACGAAGCGGCAGTCTCGACCATTCATGGCTGGTGCCAGCGCATGCTTCGCGAACATGCCTTCGACAGCGGCAGCCTGTTCACCCAGAGCCTGGAAACCGACCACAGCGACCTGCTGGGCCAGGTCATGCGCGACTACTGGCGGCGTTTCTGCTACGGCATGCACGGCGCGGCGCTGGGCTGGGTGCGCAGCCATTGGGGCAGCCCCGATGCACTGTTGCCCCGGATCCGCCCATTGTTTGGTCGCGTGCGTGCCCAGCAGGATGAGCAAGAACCGCAAGCGCTGATCGATGCAGCGCTGCTGGAGCGCGCCGATCAGTTGTACCAACTCAAAGCCCCGTGGGCGCAGTGGGCCGAGCAGTTGCAACAGATCTGCCGGGACGCCGTCGCCGCAAAGCAGGTCGACGGGCGCAAACTGCAGGCGCGCTTCTTCGAACCCTGGTTCGACAAGTTGCGCGCCTGGGCAGCTGATGAGCAGATAGTGGAGCTTGACCTGGGGACTGGCTTTACGCGCCTGACCCCGGCTGGCATGGCCGAAGCCTGGAAAATCGGTGAGCCTCCAGATCACCCGGCCTTGCACGCCATGCACGATCTGCCTCAACAGCTACAGGCCTTGGCCAGCCCCGATGCCCGCCTGCTCGAGCACGCCGCCGCCTGGGTTTCGGCGCGCTTCGAGGTGGAAAAGCGCCGCCGCGCCGAGATGGGCTTCGACGATATGCTGCTGCGCCTGCAACATGCGTTGGCCAGTGAAGCCGGCGATAGGTTGGCAGGCCTGATTCGCGAACAGTTCCCGGTAGCCCTGATCGACGAATTTCAGGATACCGACCCTGTTCAGTACGGCATCTTCGAGCGCATCTACCGCATCAGCGAAAATCGTGAGGAAACCGGTTTGTTCATGATCGGCGACCCCAAGCAGGCCATCTATGCCTTCCGTGGCGCCGACATTTACACCTACCTGTCCGCGCGGCGCGCCACCGCCGGACGGCTGCACAGCCTGGACACCAATTACCGCTCCAGTGAAGCAATGGTGGCCGCTGTCAATCAGGTGTTCCTGCAGGCCGAAGCCCGTGAGCAAGGGCGGGGCGCCTTCCTGTTCCGCGAAGGCCATGACAACCCGTTGCCGTTCATCGAGGTACGCGCCAAGGGGCGCAGCGAACGCCTGTTGATCGACGGCCAGGCAATCCCGGCCCTGCAGTGTTGGCAATTGGAGAGCGAAGACCCCGTCTCCAGCACACTGTACCGGCAGCAACTGGCGGCCAGCTGCGCCAGCCACATCGTCGTCCTGCTCAACAGTGCCCAGCGCGGCCAGAGCGGTTTCAGCAAGGCTGACGGCGAACTGCGCCCCTGCCTGCCCTCTGACATCGCCATTCTCGTACGTGACGGCCATGAGGCGCAGTTGGTGCGAGCCGAACTTGCCGCCCGTGACGTTCGCAGCGTGTACCTGTCCGACAAGGACTCGGTCTTCGCCGCCCAGGAAGCGCATGACCTGCTGGCCTGGCTCAAGGCTTGCGCCGAGCCGGACTCCGAGCGCCTGCTCAAGGCCGCCTTGGCCAGCCTGACCCTGGACCTGTCGCTGGCCGAGCTGGACCAGTTGAACCAGGACGAGCGGGTCTGGGAGGACTGGGTCATGCGTTTTCGCCGCTACCGCGACACCTGGCAGCGCCAGGGCGTACTACCGATGTTGCGGCACCTGCTGCACGATTTTCAGTTGCCGCGTACGCTGGTTGCCCGCAGCGATGGCGAGCGGGTGTTGACCAACCTGCTGCACCTGGCGGAGCTGCTGCAGCAAGCGGCGGGCGAACTGGATGGCGAGCAAGCGCTGATCCGCCATCTGGCCGAGCACTTGGCCAACGCCGGCCAGGCCAGTGAAGACCAGATCCTTCGCCTGGAGAGCGACGAACAGCTGGTCAAGGTGGTGACCATCCACAAATCCAAAGGCCTGGAATACCCCTTGGTCTACCTGCCGTTCATCTGCACCAGCAAACCGGTCGACGGTAGTCGCCTGCCGCTGGCCTGGCACGACAGCCAAGGGCAGGCGCAACTGACCCTGACCCCCGACCCGACGCAGATTGCCTTGGCCGATGATGAGCGCCTCGCGGAAGACCTGCGCCTGCTCTACGTCGCCCTCACCCGTGCCCAGCATGCATGCTGGCTGGGCGTTGCCGACCTCAAGCGCGGTAACCAGAAAAGCTCGCAGCTGCACCGCTCCGCTCTCGGCTATCTGCTTGGCGGCGGTGAACCGCTGCAGGGCTCGGCGCAACTGGCGGACTGGCTGCAGAGCTTGCTGGCCGGCTGCCCGCACATTGCCTGCCCCGGCCTGCCAGAGGCAGACGAACAACGCTACCGCACGCCCCATGCCGAACGCGAGCTGCAGCCTGCACGCAAGCCTCGTCGTGCAGCAGCGGAGCATTGGTGGATCGCGTCCTACAGCGCCTTGCGGGTGGGTGAACAGACACTGGGTGCCGACAGCTCCCTGGCCCAGCAGTTGCTCGACGATGAGGCGGGTGCTATTCAGCTGCCCCGCGAGGTGCCCGCCGACGGCGGCGACATCCACCGCTTCCCACGCGGGCCGAACCCCGGCACCTTCCTCCATGGTTTGCTCGAGTGGGCCGGGCGCGAAGGCTTCGCCGAGGTCGCCGCCAACCCCAAACTGGTCGAGCGCACCGTCGGCCAGCGCTGCAACCGGCGCGATTGGACTGGCTGGATCCCGGCACTGAGCCAATGGTTGCAGCAACTGCTGAACGAGCCACTGCCTGCCCGTGACATGAGCCTGAGGTTGGCGCAGTTGCAGCACTATCAGATAGAAATGGAGTTCTGGTTCGCCAGCCATCAGGTCGATGCCCAGCAGCTTGACCAGTTGGTCGCCCGCCACACCCATCCAGGCGCAGCGCGCCCCGCCGCTCAGCCGACGCTGCTCAACGGCATGTTCAAAGGCTTCATCGACCTGGCGTTCGAGCTCGATGGCCGCTATTACGTGGCCGACTACAAGTCCAACTGGCTTGGCCCGGATACCCAGGCCTATGACACGCAGGCCATGGAAAAGGCGATCCTGGAGCACCGCTACGACTTGCAGTACGTGCTTTATCTGCTGGCCCTGCATCGCCAGTTGCGTGCCCGGCTGCCCGATTACGATTATGACCAGCATGTGGGCGGTGCGCTGTTCATCTTCTTGCGCGGCGCCAGCAGCAGCGGCCACGGCGTGTACTTCGCCAAGCCGCCACGTGAGTTGATCGAAGCACTCGATGCGCTGTTCCGTGGCGTGCATGCGCCTCAACAACACGACCTGTTCGCCGGAGCTGCGCCATGAGTCGCACCCTTGATGACCTCTTGCCTACGCCACTGAACGCCGAGCACCTGCTGACGCTGGCGCCACAACGCAACAGCGCAGACCTGCTGCAACTGCTCGACCGCTGGGTTGAGCGCGGCTGGTTGCGGGCGCTGGACCGTGCATTCGTGTCCTTTCTGGAAGAGCGCGCCCCCGGCAGCGATCCGCTGTTGCTGCTGGCCGCTGCCTTGGCCAGCCATCAGCTGGGCCACGGGCATGTCTGCCTGGACCTGCAGCAAACCCTGGCCGAGCCGGATTTCGCCCTGTCGCTGCCGCCGGAAGGCGATGCCCTGGCAGGGCCGTTGCTGCTGCCGTCGCAGTTGCTCGCCAACCTCGACCTGCACACCTGGCGCAAGCGCATTGCTGCCAGCACCCTGGTGGCGGCTGGCGATACCCCTGGCCATGAGGCCCGGCCATTGGTGATCAGCGGTGAACGTCTCTACCTGCGCCGCTACTGGAGTTACGAGCGGCAGATCGACGAAACCCTGCGCCAGCGCCTGGGCCAAGACGAGGGCACCCCCGCAGACCTGCCTGCGCGCCTGGCGCAGTTGTTTGATGAAGGTGCTCTGGCCGGCCAGGTGGATTGGCAGAAACTGGCGTGTGCCCTCGCCACCCGCGCCGGCTTCAGCATCATCACCGGTGGGCCGGGCACCGGCAAAACCACCACAGTCGTGCGCCTGCTGGCCTTGCTGCAGGCGCCTGCAGTCGAGCAGGGCAGGCCGCTGCGCATTCGCCTTGCCGCGCCCACCGGCAAGGCTGCAGCGCGCCTGACCGAGTCCATCGGTCAGCAGGTCGAGCGTTTGCAGGTCAGTGCCGATGTCCGCCGGCAGATTCCTACCGATGTCAGTACCGTGCACCGGCTGCTCGGCAGCCGCCCGGGCTCTCGCCACTTCCGTCACCATGCAGGCAACCCGCTGCCGCTGGATGTCCTGGTGGTGGATGAAGCCTCGATGATCGACCTCGAAATGATGGCCAACCTGCTCGATGCCTTGCCCCCCAAAGCCCGGTTGATCCTGTTGGGTGACAAGGACCAGCTGGCCTCGGTCGAGGCGGGTGCGGTGCTGGGCGACCTGTGCCGGGATGCCGAAGAGGGCTGCTACTCACCCGCTACCCAAGCATGGCTGGAGCAGATTGGCGGTCAGTCGTTGGCCGAGAGCGGGCTGAAGGCCGGCGACGCGCAACGCAACCCTTTGGCACAGCAAGTCGTGATGCTGCGTTTTTCCAGGCGCTTTGGCGAAGGCAGCGGCATCGGCCAGCTGGCGCGCCTGGTCAACCGCCAGCAAGCCCAGGCGGCCCGCGATCTGTTGACGATGCCGCCGGCCGATGTATTCGGCCTGGCCCTGCGCGGCGAGCACGACCGCGCCTTTGATCGGCTGATACTCGACGGCCTGAACCGCGGCGCCGATGGGCCACAAGGCTATCGCAGCTACCTGCGCACCATTGGCCGGCATCGTCCAGCGCCTGGCAGTGCTTTCGACGATCCGCTCTGGGAGCAGTGGGCTGGCAAGGTGCTGCGCAGCTTTGAGGACTTCCAGTTGCTGTGCGCGGTGCGCAGGGGCGCCTGGGGGGTGGAGGGGCTCAACGAGCGGGTGGCGCGAGTGCTGCACAGCGCCGGGCTGATCGACAGCCAGCAGCCTTGGTATGAAGGGCGCCCGGTATTGGTGACGCGTAACGACTACGGTCTGGGCCTGATGAACGGTGACATCGGCATCGCCCTGCGCTTGCCGGACGAGCAAGGCGAGCCGCTGCTGCGTGTGGCCTTCCCACGCAACGACGGCAGTGGCGGGGTGCGTTTCGTGCTGCCCAGCCGGCTCAACGAGGTGGAAACGGTATTCGCCATGACCGTCCACAAGTCCCAGGGCTCTGAGTTCAGCCACACCGCGTTGGTACTGCCCGATGCGCTCAACCCGGTGCTGACCAAAGAGCTGGTATACACCGGTATTACCCGGGCCAAGCATTGCTTCAGCCTGGTCGAGCCACGGCAGGGCATCTTCGAAGAAGCGGTGGCGCGCAGGGTGCGGCGTATCTCCGGTTTGATGCTCGAGCAGGTGTGATGCATTGCTGTGGACGCTGCCGTGCGCCGTGACAGGGCGCTTCCACAGCGAAAACGGCGTTGTGCTATCGTTGCGCCACATCTGAAGGGACTTAAGAGATTTCCCACATGACAGTGGTTGGCAGACGTGTGACGGGCGGTGCGCTTTCGCGCTTGCTGACCCTCTTGGCGCTATTGGCCAGCCCTGTTCATGCGGATGATTCGGCCACTGCTGCGCAGGCCCTGCAACGTGCCGAGGCCGTGACTCAGGTTGTATTGGGTATCTTGAGTTACGCACGCTGGCCAGTCGAACCGGTGCCGCTGCGGTTGTGCCTCGTCGGCCCTACCGAGTACACCGACGACCTGATCAAAGGCAACCTGCAGAACTCCGGCCAACCGCTGCAAGTGCGCCGTCTGCTTGCTGATGACCGGGAGATCGCCCACGCGTGTGACGCCGTATACATCGGCAAGCTCGACCAAGGCCAGCGCGATCGGTTGTTCCAGGCCGTCAGTAACCACCCTGTATTGAGCATCAGTGAAGCCGACGACCCGTGCACGGTCGGTACCCTGTTCTGCCTGCGGGTCAGCGACCAGCAGGTTGCATTCGAGGTCAACCTCGACTCTGTGGCACGCTCGGGCGTGCGTATTCACCCCAGCGTGCTGCAGTTGTCGCGGCGCCGGGCGGTGCAACCATGAGGGCGAGCAGAAAAAGTGGCGTCCGCCCGACCCTGCGCTCGGTACTGAGCCGGGGTCACCTCAGCGTCGCCGTGTTGGCCGCCGGCCTTGCCGGTATCTCGCTGACAGTGCTGGGTGTGCTTGCCTTGCGTGTGTACGCCAACCACAACCTGCACTTGATCGCCCGCTCGATCAATTACACCGTCGAAGCCGCCGTGGTGTTCGACGACAGTGGCGCGGCCAACGAGGCCTTGGAGCTGATTGCCAGAACCGAAGAAGTGGCCGATGCCAAGGTGTTCAACAATGACGGTAAGCAGTTGGCGCATTGGCAGCGCAACGACAACGGCATGCTCGCGCCCTTGGAAGCGCAAGTGGCAAAGGCCTTGCTGAGTGAGCCCATCAACCTGCCGATCATGCATCAGCAACAGAAGGTCGGGCACATCGAGCTGGTCGGCCAAGGCCGCAGCCTGCTGCTGTTCCTGCTCAGCGGCTTGGGCGGCATCCTGTTCTGCACAGCCCTCAGCGCTTTTGTCGCCCAGTACCTGTCCCGGCGCATGCTCGGCGATATCGTCCGCCCTCTGCGTAGCCTGGCCAGCGTCGCCCACGCCGCCCGTCGCGAGCGCAGCTTCGACCGCCGTGTGCCGCAAGCGCCGATCGCGGAACTCAATGAACTGGGCAATGACTTCAACGCTTTGCTGGACGAACTGGAAATCTGGCATGGCCACCTGCAGAACGAAAACGCCACCTTGGCCCACCAGGCCAGCCACGACAGCCTCACCGGCCTGCACAACCGTGCGTTCTTCGAGGGCCGGCTCAACCGCAGCGTGCGCAATGCCGCCCGGCAGCAAGACCATATGGCGCTGTTGTTCCTCGACAGTGACCACTTCAAACAGATCAACGACAACCTCGGCCACGCGGTCGGGGACCAGGTGCTGATCAACGTCGCCGACCGCGTGCGGGCGCAACTGCGTGAGCATGACCTGGTGGCGCGCCTTGGCGGGGATGAATTCGCCGTGCTGCTGACACCGCTGCAGTCGCGCACAGATGCTGAACGTATCGCTGACAAGATCATCAGCAGCATGGCGCTGCCGATTCAGCTCGACAGCGGGGGCAGCATTACCACTTCGCTCAGCGTCGGGATTGCCTATTACCCGGAGGATGGCGACGACCCCGCCAGCCTCCTCGATGCCGCTGATGCGGCGATGTACCAGGCCAAGCGCATGCGCCGTGGCCACTGGCACGCGGCGCAGACGGAACGGTCCGCCGCTGAAATCAAGAACAGGAGCTGAACCGTGATACAGCGTTTGCATTTTCCCTTCATCGCCTTGCTGCTGGTTTTGCTGGCGCTCACGGGTTGCCAGAGCACACCCCGGAAAGGGCTGACGGCCGAACAGGTCGCTGTGCTCAAGCGCGAGGGGTTTGCCCCCACTGATGAGGGCTGGGCGTTCGATCTGTCGGGCAAGGTGCTGTTCGGCAGTGACGTGGACAGCCTCAATGGCCAGAGCCAGGCGATTGTCGAACGTATCGGCAAGGCGTTGCTGGGTGTTGGCATTCAGGGCGTGCGGGTCGACGGCCATGCCGATGCGTCAGGCAAGGCGGCGTACAACCAGCAGCTGTCAGAGCGGCGGGCGCAGAGTGTGGCCAAGGTGTTGATCGGCATCGGCATGCCTACCCAAAACATTCAGACCCGAGGCCTGGGCAGCACTCAGCCGGTAGCGGATAACCGCACCCGCCTTGGGCGTACCGAGAACCGGCGGGTATCGATTGTGGTGGCGTCTTACTGATATCCGCGTTGCATTCATCGCCGGCAAGCCGGCTCCCACATGGATTTGCGCCGGCTTTGCGAAATTGGGCAAGACAGTTGCTTCCACAGGTAAAGCGCAGGCCCGAAGAACTGCGCGGTTGCGGTGGCTTCTAGCAATTGGGCAAGACAGTTGCTTCCACAGGTAGAGCGCAGGCCTGAAGAACTGCGCGGTCGTGGTGGGAGCCGGCTTGCCGGCGATGGGCTGCAGAGCAGCCCCTTTACTGCTGAGCGAAACGCATCTCACGCGTTTGCCCCATCAACAATGGTGCATTCGCCTCGGTCACCCCACGAATGTAATCCCACAACAGGGTAATGCGCTTGAGCTTGCGCAAATCCTCCCGGCAATACATCCAGAACTGTCGCGTCACCTCGATCTGCTCAGGTAACACCGTGACCAGGCGCGCATCCTGCGCCGCCAGAAAACACGGCAAGATCGCCAACCCTCGCCCCTGCAACGCCGCCGTGTACTGTGCGATCACACTGGTACTGCGCAGGTGCGCGCTGGCGTTGGGAATCAGATTGGCCAGGTACAGCAGCTCGGAGCTGAACGCCAGGTCATCCACATAGCTGATGAACGGATGGCCAACCAGGTCGCTGACCTGGTCGATCGGCGCATGGTTGTCCAGATAATCCTGGGTCGCATACAGCCGCAGCCGGTAGTCGCATAGCTTGCAGCACACATACGGCCCATGCTCGGGCCGCTCCAAGGCGATGACGATGTCCGCCTCGCGCTTGGACAGGCTGATGAAATGCGGCAGCGGCAGAATATCCACCGATATCGCCGGGTAGGCATCGACGAAATGGCTCAACTGCGGGGTGACGAAAAAGCTGCCGAAGCCTTCCGTACAGCCCATGCGCACATGGCCCGACAACGCCACACCTGAACCTGACACCTGTTCGCAGGCCATGTGCAGCGTGCTTTCGATCGACTCCGCATAACCGAGCAAGCGCTGCCCCTCGGCAGTCAGGACAAAGCCATTGGTCCGGGATTTCTCGAAAAGAAGGGTACCCAACGCACCTTCCAGCGAAGTGATGCGCCGCGACACCGTGGTGTAGTCGACGCTCAGGCGTTTGGCCGCGCTGCTGGCCTTGCGGGTGCGTGCCACTTCGAGGAAGAACTTCAAATCGTCCCAGTTCAGCGAACTGAGGGAGGTCAGGTCTTTTTGCATGTTGATCCGGTTTTTTTGTGCGTTCTTGTTGGATGTTTGCACATCTATACTCGAAAAAAGCCCCATGACGCCACCTCGCGTTTGCACGGCGCTGGCGATCTCGTCCTGACAATAATTCCAAGGAGAACGCAGATGAACGCACCCCAATCCCCCGACCAGACCAAGGTCGAGCAGGTCAAGCTGCTGATCGACGGCCAGTGGGTCGAGTCCAAGACCACCGAATGGCGCGACATCGTCAACCCGGCCACCCAGCAGGTGCTGGCGCGGGTGCCGTTCGCCACCGTCGAAGAAGTGGATGCCGCCGTGGCGGCTGCCGAGCGCGCTTTCAAGACCTGGCGCGACACCCCGATCGGCGCACGCATGCGCATCATGCTCAAGCTGCAGGCGTTGATCCGCGAACACAGCAAGCGCATTGCCCTGACCCTGAGCGCCGAGCAGGGCAAAACCATTGCCGATGCCGAAGGTGATATCTTCCGAGGCCTGGAAGTGGTCGAGCACGCCGCCTCCATCGGCACCTTGCAGATGGGCGAGTTCGCCGAAAACGTCGCCGGCGGCGTCGACACCTACACGCTGCGCCAACCCATCGGCGTGTGCGCCGGCATCACCCCGTTCAACTTCCCGGCGATGATCCCCCTGTGGATGTTCCCCATGGCCATCGTCTGCGGTAACACCTTCGTGCTCAAACCGTCCGAGCAGGACCCGCTGTCGACCATGATGCTGGTCGAGCTGGCGCTGGAAGCCGGGGTGCCGGCCGGTGTGCTGAACGTGGTCCACGGCGGCAAGCAGGTCGTGGATGCGATATGCACGCACAAGGATATCAAGGCGATCTCCTTCGTCGGGTCCACCGAAGTCGGCACCCATGTGTACAACCTGGGCAGCCAGCACGGCAAACGCGTGCAGTCGATGATGGGGGCCAAGAACCACGCCGTGGTCCTGCCCGATGCCAACCGTACCCAGACCATCAACGCCCTGGTCGGTGCCGCCTTCGGCGCCGCGGGCCAGCGCTGCATGGCCACCTCGGTGGCGGTGCTGGTGGGCAAGGCACGTGAATGGCTGCCCGACATCAAGGACGCGGCCAGCAAGCTCAGGGTCAACGCCGGCAGCGAGCCGGGCACCGATGTCGGCCCGCTCGTCTCCAAGCGTGCCAAGGAGCGTGTGCTGGGGCTGATCGAAAGCGGTATCAAGGAAGGCGCCAAGCTGGAACTCGATGGCCGCGATGTGACGGTCCCGGGTTACGAGCAAGGCAATTTCGTCGGCCCGACCCTGTTCTCCGGTGTGACAACCGATATGCAGGTCTACACCCAGGAAATCTTCGGCCCGGTTCTGGTGACCCTGACAGTCGACACCCTCGACGAAGCCATCGCCCTGGTCAACGCCAACCCGTTCGGCAACGGCACAGGCCTGTTCACCCAGAGCGGCGCGGCGGCGCGCAAGTTCCAGAGCGAAATCGACATCGGCCAGGTCGGTATCAATATCCCGATCCCGGTACCCGTGCCGTTCTTCAGCTTCACCGGGTCGCGTGGCTCCAAGCTCGGTGACCTCGGCCCGTACGGCAAGCAGGTGGTGCAGTTCTACACGCAGACCAAGACCGTCACCGCCCGCTGGTTCGATGACGACAGCGTCAATGACGGTGTGAACACCACCATCAGCCTGCGCTAAGGAGATCGCCATGCGTATCGCATTCATCGGCCTGGGCAACATGGGCGCCCCCATGGCCCGCAACCTGATCAAGGCCGGGCACCAGTTGAACCTGTTCGACCTGAACAAGACCGTACTGGCCGAGCTCGCCGAACTGGGCGGGCAGGTCAGCGCCTCGCCCAAGGAAGCGGCAGCCAACAGCGAGCTGGTGATCACCATGCTGCCGGCTGCAGCCCATGTGCGCAGTGTCTACCTGAACGAAGACGGCGTGCTGGCGGGCGTGCGCCCGGGCACACCGACCGTGGACTGCAGCACCATCGACCCGCAGACAGCGCGCGAGGTGTGCAAGGCCGCGGCGGCCAAAGGTGTGGACATGGGCGATGCGCCGGTTTCCGGCGGCACTGGCGGCGCGGCGGCAGGCACCTTGACGTTCATGGTCGGTGCCAGCGCAGCGCTTTTTGCCACGCTCAAGCCGGTACTGGAACAGATGGGCCGCAACATCGTGCACTGCGGTGAGGTCGGCACCGGGCAGATTGCCAAGGTCTGCAACAACCTGCTGCTGGGCATCTCGATGATCGGCGTGGCCGAGGCCATGGCGCTGGGCAATGCGCTGGGGATCGACACCAAGGTACTGGCCGGCATCATCAACAGCTCGACCGGGCGTTGCTGGAGCTCCGACACCTACAACCCCTGGCCGGGCATCATCGAAACCGCCCCGGCATCCCGCGGCTATACCGGTGGCTTTGGTGCCGAGCTGATGCTCAAGGACCTGGGGCTGGCGACCGAAGCCGCGCGCCAGGTGCACCAACCAGTCATTCTCGGAGCTGTGGCCCAGCAGCTGTATCAGGCGATGAGCCTGCGCGGCGAGGGTGGCAAAGATTTCTCGGCGATCGTCGAGGGCTACCGCAAGAAGGATTGACGAGCGAGGTGGACTTCATCGCGGGCCGGGCGGCCTTCCCTCTGTAACTGCGCACCAGAGGGCAGGTTGCCCGTAACGCGATTTTTTTAACCATTATTGAGGCAAGGGGGGTAAGTAATGCATGAAAATTCCTAATCCAAAAAATGCAATGGTTAATATTAAATTCGCAGCACCCAAGATGATGAGCGGTTTTTTGATTTTTGAGGGTAGACTATTTACTTCCTTGATATCCACGAGATTTTTACGCGCGTAAATTTTGGGGATGAGCAGGATGAATGAGACATTGGAAAGACGAAGGAGCTTTCCAAACAGGCCGGCATGTAGCCATATTTTCTTTTCGCCGTGTACTGCTTTGCAATTTAACAAAAAGCCTTCAATGTAATCGATTTTGCGATGTGCTATATATGTCATTATTGCAAGGCTCATGAAAATTGAGGCCGTGACAGTCATGGAGCACACTAGAAAGATTAGGTGGGTGAGTGTCATTTTGTTACAGCCTCATACAGCAATTCTCCCGCTTTGGCTCCTATTTCAGTCCCCAGTTTGCCCCCTACCATTCCCCCCGCTGTACCACCGAATATCCCGCAAGCGAATGCTCCTGTTCCACCTGATGCTACGCCAAAGACCAAGCTGCAAGCTGCACCAACAAGAAGTTTACCACCGGCTGCCCCGGCAGCCGTACCCCCTAGACCCAAGGCTAAGGAGCTAATCTCGACGTAATGCGCTTTTTTGCATTCCTCCTCGCGTCCAAGCGTACAGGCTTTATGTATCTCTAGGCCCGTAGCAGCGACGTCTAACGAAATCCCTACATACGTTCCTTTCTTGATCAGCTTAGCAGCCTTCGCTACGCCTGAGACTTTGTTGGCATATCCTGCAATCTCTCCCGTATGTAAGTAACTCTTTGTGGATATTCCCAACATCCTCTTGATCGAGCTTTTGTTCCTTAAACCTGAACCGTAAGCAGCCAGCTTGTTCATCTGCTGATCCAACTTCATGAACAAGGCTGAACGCTTCGCATAGAACTGATCGCGAGCTGTTATCGTCCCTGACCCGAGATACTGCTGATGCAGCTTCTCAATATCCATCAAGGTGGCCTCGATGGCTTTGAGGTGCTTGCTCCACCCTTCACTGACAACGCCAGCGCCCACGGATGCATGCGCGATGAGGCTCTTCAAGGTCTCGAAGTTATCTAGGAAAAAATTATCCACACCCTGGCCGTTGCGCATCAGTCCTATGTGCACAACGGCGGCCTGCTTCATCAACCAGGCTTCCTGGCTGGTACAGGAAGCGGTCGTGGGATCGCCGATGATCACCAGTTCACCGCTACGGACCACTGTATCGGCAATATGAGCGTTGAGCACATCGAACTTTTCCAGCGAATGACCGGTTAATCCAAGGTCCGTTTTGAGCCGGTGATAGTTTTGCAATTTGAAATTGAGAAACGCTCGGGCTTCTGACACGGTGCTGCCCTCACGCGTACTTTTTGTTACCGATACGGTCCCAACCTCCAGCGACATTGCCGGCGCCGGCGCCATCAAGGCGCCGCTGCTGAGTGTATGTGGTCTTGATGCGACCGTAATCGAGCTGCACCACTTCCAGCGGTACACCCGCGTCAACGCACTGCGAGTATTCGGCGATAATAACTTCTTCTAGAATGATTTCGTAATATTTTAGTTTTTCGCCTCCGGCGCGACAGAGCGCCAGCTTCACTTCCTTGAGGTGTTGCCCGGTACAACTGGCCTCCATCAGTTTGCAACTGGCACTGTCGAGATATTTCCTGAAGGTGAAGTTGGTCACGGTGGTGCGCCCAGATGTAGCGCCCCCAGCGGAGCTCGCAGTGGCGGATGTGCTTTGACTGACGCCAAAGTCGTAACCGATTACTTCAATCCATTTTTTGTATTGTTCGTCCAGGGCTTCACCTGGAATGGTGTCGATCTGAATGTATGCATCAAAAGCCATCGTTACCGCTCCCTGGCAATTATTTTTACTGGGTAATGTCGCCCGTCGATATGGGCCATGAATGGAGCCTAGGCCGGCAAAAAACGAGCGCAATACATTATGGGAGGCAACGATGCGTTTCAGAAAAGGACTACAAAGATGGAAGGTAGGCTGAGCGTATATGTCAGAGGATGTAACTGTGGCCCTGTGGGGGGGCGAGTTGTCCACAGGGCCGGAGTAACAGATCAGGCGAAAACGAAATACTTACGTACCGTCTCGACCACTTCCCAGGTCCCTTTCATGCCCGGTTCGATCACGAACACATCACCGGCCTTCAGGTGTTTGGGCGCTTCACCTTCCGGGGTGACGATGCAGTAACCCTCAAGAAAGTGGCAGAACTCCCACTTCTCGTAGTTGACCTCGAACTTGCCCGGCGTGCAGATCCAGGTGCCCATGATCTTGCTGCCGTCGGCCGACAGGTAAGCATTGAGGTTGACGGTGTGCGGATCGCCGCCGATGCGCTTCCACTTGGTAGCGTCCACGACCGGTGTCGGGCAAGTTTCGCGCAGGACGGTGATGAAATCGGACATGGCACAACTCCTGGTGACTGGCTGAATGACTCGACACCATAGGGCCATTGGCCGAGCCGCAGTTGCCTGGGCTCGACGTTCAGGTGCCTGACTGCGCTATGTGCATGCGCGTGGGTAAGCGCGCTCAGGGCTTGGCCAGCCGCTCGACCAACCCGGCCGCATAGCCTGGCAACCCCGCAAAATCCCGTGCGCACAGCAGCAATCGGCGATTCGCCCAGTCCTCACGCAGCGCCACCCAGTGCAGCGGCAACACGCCTTCCCAGCGCTTCACTGCCGCCAATGGCACCACGCCAACCCCGGCGCCACCTGCAACCATGCGGATCACCCCGTCAAAGCCTTCGGCGCGCACCCGTACGTGCATGCGCCGCCCTTCGCGCAGGGCCTGCTCCTCCAGATACAACGCCAGGGCGCTGTTCGCACCAAGCCCGACATGCCCGTGGGCAAGGCTGCCGATGAAGCTTGGGGCAGGCTCCGAGCTGAGCGGGTGAGCAAGCGGAGTGATCAGTACCAGCGGGTCGTCGCGAAACGGCAGGGTTTGCAGGTGCGTGCTGGGCGCAGCGGTGGAAATGATGCCCACATCGGCCATGCCTTGGCTGATCGACTGCACGATCCTCAGGCTCGGCATTTCCTGCACGTCGACGCTCACACCAGGGTTTTCCGCCAGATACCCGGCCAACTGCTCCGGCAGGTATTCGGTCAGCGCCGCCGTGTTGCACAGCAGGCGCACCTGGCCCTGCTGCCCCTGAGCGTACTGGCCCAGCTCGAACTGGAGGCGTTCGACCTGCTGGCCGATCAGCCGAGCATGCTGAAGCAGCGCCTGGCCCGCTGGGGTCGGCTGTACGCCGCGGCGGTTGCGTTCCAGCAACGCAGTGCCGAGCGAGGCTTCCATGGCACGGATTCGTGCACTGGCAGCCGGCAGCGACAGGTGGCTGCAGCGGGCCCCGGCGGTGATGTTGCCGCACTCCAGGGTGTGCCGGAATAGCGTGAGATCAATCAGGTCGAAATGCATCAGCCTCTGTCCTGGCGAGAGTCAGGCTGAGTATATGGCAGATTTTCAGCAGCCCCGTTGCACGCCATGATGGTGGTCATGAATGACCTGATCGCTTTCTATCAACATATCGGGCCGGCTCTGTCCCTGCTGGTAATCATGACGTTCCTGCTGGCTGGCGCGGTGAAAGGGGTGATCGGCCTGGGCCTGCCGACCATCGCGATGGGGCTTTTAGGCCTGGCTATGCCTCCGGCGCAGGCTGCCGCGTTGCTGATCGTGCCATCGACTATCACCAACCTTTGGCAGCTGGCGGCGGGAGGCCACCTGTCGGCGTTGCTGCGGCGTCTCGGGCCGATGCTCGCGATGATCTTTATGGGGACGCTG
Organism: Pseudomonas sp. NPDC089758; assembly: GCF_044748705.1. Classification (NCBI taxonomy): domain Bacteria; kingdom Pseudomonadati; phylum Pseudomonadota; class Gammaproteobacteria; order Pseudomonadales; family Pseudomonadaceae; genus Pseudomonas; species Pseudomonas sp. NPDC089758. The sequence goes on along the minus strand of NZ_JBIVGN010000010.1, from coordinate 191,687 downwards.
CTTGGTAGTGCCTGGCTGGGGATCGACAGTGGCCCATGGGCGGCGCATGCGTTGGGCGCGGCGCTGCTGGTGTACGCCTTGTATGGCCTGATCGGACCTGGCCTGCGGCTGGCGGCAGGCAGAGAAGGGTGGCTTGGGCCGTTGTGCGGGATGCTGACCGGCATCGTGAGCGCCGCCACGGGTGTGTTCGTGATACCCGCAGTGCCTTACCTGCAGAGCCTTGGCCTGAGCCGCGACGAAATGATCCAGGCATTGGGGCTGTCGTTCACCGTCTCGACCCTGGCGCTGGCCCTGGGCCTGGCTGGCCAAGACGCCTTGGGTGGCCAGGCAATGGGGGCTTCATTTTTGATGCTGGCACCGGCGCTCCTGGGCATGCTGGCTGGCCAGTGGCTGCGCCAGCGCATCAGCGCCGTGCTGTTCAAACGGTGCTTCTTCATCGGCCTGGCCGCGCTGGGCGGCCACCTGCTGATCAACGGTTAGCGGAGGACGCGCTGAGCATTTCTATCAGCTGGATATCGAAGTCACGCTCAAGGTAGTCCATACGTTTTTCGAAGAACTCGACCATGTGCGGCAACGCCGAATGCACATCCAGCGCCGCTTTGTTGGCCCATACCTCGAAGAATACGAACAGGCTTGGGTCTTCCTTGTCGCGCAGCATGTGGTATTCGATGCAGCCAGGCTCATTGCGGCTCGGTTCAACGTAGGCGCGGAACAGGGTTTCGAATGCTTCGGCCATTTCCGGACGGGTCTTTGCCTTGAGAATGAAGGCGTACTGCTCGCTCATTGATCACAACTCATTTGATGATGGGATGAAGCGATTCTAAGGCAATAATGAGCTTTGGATTCGTGACTTATGGTCAATTGTATTTTGCCCCGCTCACCCTGTATCCCATGCCCCTTGATCGCTAATCTGCCGGCCATTGATTCTTGACGCGAGGTCAGCATGAAAAAGATTCTCCTGCTCAATGGCGGTAAACAGTTCGCCCACTCTGAAGGTCGCCTCAACCAGACGCTGCACGAGGCTGCCCTCGCTCATCTCGACCGAGCCGGTTTTGACGTGCAGCAAACCTTCATCGACGCCGGCTACGACGTGCAGGCCGAAGTCGAGAAATTCCTCTGGGCCGATGTGGTGATCTACCAGATGCCGGGCTGGTGGATGGGCGCACCCTGGACCGTCAAGAAATACATCGACGAAGTCTTCACTGCAGGCCACGGCAGCCTCTACGCCAACGATGGCCGGACCCGCTCGGATGCTTCGCAGAAGTACGGTAGCGGCGGCCTGGTGCAGGGCAAGCAGTACATGCTGTCGCTGACCTGGAACGCACCGCAGCAGGCCTTCGACGACCCGAGTGATTTCTTTGAGGGCAAAGGGGTGGATGCGGTGTATTTCCCGTTCCACAAGGCCAATCAGTTCCTCGGCATGACCGGCCTGCCAACCTATCTGGCAGTCGATGTGATGAAACGCCCGGATGTGCCGGCTGCGTTGGCAGCTTATGAGGCGCATCTGAATGCCGTGTTCGGCATCGCTCAGTGAGATAGGGCCGCTTCGCGCCCCAATCGCCGGCAAGCCGGCTCCCACCTGGATTGCGGCAACTTTTAGAAATTGAGCAAGACAGTTGCTTGCACAGGTAAAGCCCAGGCCTGAAGCACAGCGCGGTCGGGGTGGGAGCCGGCTTGCCGGCGACTGGGCGCGAAGCGGCCCCTTGCACAGGCGCCGATCACCCGCTATCAATCACGGCCTATCCATTGTGTGGTCAATCCTGTGAAAACCCGATCCGAAGAACTCCAGGTATTCGTCGCCGTCATCGACTGCGGTTCGATTTCCGCTGCCGCCGAGCAACTGGGCCAGACGCCTTCGGCGGTCAGCCGCACCTTGGCGCGCCTGGAGGCAAAGCTGGGCACTACGCTGGTCAATCGCACCACCCGGCGCATGGACCTGACCGAAGAAGGGCGCTTTTTCCTCGACCGTTCTCGGCTGGTGCTCCAGCAAATGGACGACATGGAAGAGCGCCTGTCGATGAACCGCCAGACACCTTCCGGGCGCTTGCGCATCAATGCCGCAGCGCCGTTCATGCTGCATGCGATCCTGCCCTGGATCGGCGAATTTCGCAGCCAGTACCCCGATATCGAGCTGGAACTGAACACCGATGACCTGATCATCGACCTGTTGGAGCAGAGTACCGACGTCGCGATCCGCATCGGTGAGTTGGCCGACTCCAGCCTGCACGCCCGTTCGCTGGGCTGCAGCCCGGTGCAAATCCTTGCAAGTCCGGCTTACCTGGAGCGGCACGGTACCCCGCAGCACGTCGAAGACCTGAACCATCACTGCCTGCTCGGTTTCAGCCAGCCCGAGTCACTCAACCAGTGGCCGCTGCGCCATGCCCAAGGCGACCGTTGGGCGATTCGCCCGGCGCTGCTCGCCTCCAGCGGCGAGACCCTGCGCCAGTTGGCGCTGGCCGGGGAGGGTATCGTCAGCCTCTCGCACTTCATGACCCACGAGGACATCCGCGCCGGCCGACTGCAGGTCATTCTGAGCGCTGCCAACAACGGCTACCGCCAGCCTATCCACGCTGTTTATTACCGCAACACGCAACTGGCCCTGCGCATCCAGTGCTTCCTCGACTTCATCCAGCGCAAACTGGCGATGTATGCCTGCTGAGTTGCCTGAACGCGACAAATCCTGTCCATGGGCGGCGAAACTTCCTACAGGTGATTGCACAGTCGACAGGCTTCGGCCTTACTGGGTGATCAACAAAAACAACACCAAGGAAGTGTCATGCGTATTGTCCTGTTCCAGTCCATGGCCCTCGGCGCGGCGATCTTGAGCTGTTCATCGGCCTATGCGGTAACCCTGGAGGGTGGCGCGGTGGCCGCCCCTGATCAATATGGCGCACAGGTGGCCGCCGACATCCTGAAAAAGGGCGGCAATGCGGTGGATGCGGCGGTAGCCACCGCCTTCACCCTGGCGGTGACCTACCCAGAGGCCGGCAACATCGGTGGCGGTGGTTTCATGACCCTGTTCGTCGATGGCAAGCCGTACTTCCTCGACTACCGAGAAGTGGCGCCCAAGGCCGCGACCCGCAACATGTACCTGGACGAAAAAGGCGAGGTCATCGAGAACCTCAGCTTGGTCGGCGCGCGCGCCGCCGGCGTGCCTGGCACGGTGATGGGCCTGTGGGAAGCGCACAAGAAATTCGGCAAGCTGCCCTGGAGCGAGCTGCTGACCCCCGCCATCGGCTATGCGAAAAACGGCTTCAAGATTGCCGAAAAGCAGTATCAGTACCGCAACGACGCCCAGGGCCTGTTCAAGACCGCGACCAACTTCAACGACTATTTCGGCACCATGAAGGTCGGCGAGCTGTTCAAACAGCCAGAAATGGCCCAGACCCTCGAACGTATTGCCGACAAAGGCGTGAGCGAGTTCTACCAAGGCAAGACCGCTGATCTGCTGGTGGCGCAGATGCAGGCCGACAAAGGCCTGATCACCAAAGAAGACCTCAAGGACTACAAGGCCGTCTGGCGTGAGCCCATGGCCCTGAGCTGGCGCGGCAACGTGGTTTACACCGCGCCACCGCCAAGCTCCGGCGGCGTCGCCCTGGCCCAGTTGCTGGGCATCAAGGAAGACCGTGCGGCCGACTTCAAAGGCGTTGCGCACAATTCGGCGCAATACATTCACCTGCTGGCTGAGATCGAGAAGCGTGTGTTTGCCGACCGCGCCGACTACCTGGGCGACCCGGCCTTCACCAAGGTGCCGGTCGACCAGCTGATCGCCAAGGATTACCTGGCCAAGCGCGCCGCGCAGGTCAACGCCAAGGCCATCTCCGCCACCGAGGATGTCAAACCGGGCCTTGAGCCGCACCAGACCACGCACTTCTCGATCGTCGACAAACAGGGCAACGCGGTCAGCAATACCTATACCCTCAACCTCGACTACGGCAGTGGTGTGGTGGTCAAGGGCGCGGGCTTCCTGCTCAACGACGAAATGGACGACTTCAGCGCCAAGCCAGGCGCAGCCAATGCCTTCGGTGTGGTGGGCGGTGATGCCAACGCCATCGAGCCGGGCAAGCGCATGCTGTCGTCCATGAGCCCCAGCCTGATGACCCGCGATGGCAAGGTCGAACTGGTGATCGGTACACCCGGCGGCTCGCGGATCTTCACTTCGATCTTCCAGGTGATGAACAACCTGTACGACTACGGCATGCCCCTGGACAAGGCCGTCGCGGCGCAGCGGGTGCACCACCAGTTGCTGCCCAAGGACACCATCTACTTCGACAGCTATGCACCGCTTACCGGCCCGGTGGCCGATGAGCTGAAGAAGATGGGTTATGTGCTCGAGGATCAGGGCTGGGAGATGGGGGATATCCAGGCGATCCGCGTCAACGGGGCGAAGCTTGAGACGGCTTCGGATCCGCGTGGGCGCGGGGTGGGGATGGTCGTTAAATAACCGGCTGCCAGCTCTGGCAGTATCGCGGGCAAGCCGGCTCCCATCGCTATCGAGGGAGCCGGCTTGGCGGCAAGGGGCCGCCAAGCGTGCCTCAACAGGCTAAGGTCAGACCCGGAACTGGCTGACCAGCGTCTGCAGGTGCCCACCCAGGCGTGCCAGCTCGACACTGGACGCGGCCGTCTCGTCACTGGCCGCTGCGGTCTGCTCCGACACATCGCGCACATTCAGAATGCTGCGGCTGATCTCCTCAGCCACCGCGCTCTGCTGCTCGGCTGCCGCGGCAATCTGCTGGTTCATCGACTGGATGCTCGACACCGTGCTGGTGATGTTTTCCAGCGAAGTGCCGGCCTTGCGCGCCAGTTCGACACTGCTGTCAGTCAGGGTGCGGCTGCCTTGCATGGCGTTGGCCACTTGCTGGGTACCATGTTGCAGGCCTGCCACCAATTCTTCGATCTCTTCGGTGGATTTCTGCGTGCGCTGGGCCAAACCACGCACTTCGTCGGCGACCACGGCGAAACCACGCCCTGCCTCACCGGCACGGGCCGCTTCGATGGCAGCGTTGAGCGCCAGCAGGTTGGTCTGTTCGGCTACCGACTTGATCACATCCATGACGCTGCCGATCTTCTGGCTTTCCTGCTGCAGCAGGTTCATGGCTTCGGTGGAGCGGTGCACTTCCTCGGCCAGGCGTTCGATCTGGCTGATCGCTTCGCCAACCACGCGATCACCTGCGCGTGCTTCGTTGTCGGCACCGGTGGCTGCGTGGGAAGCCTGTTCGGCATTGCGCGCGACTTCCTGAACGGTCGCGGCCATTTCGTGCATGGCGGTAGCGACCTGGTCGGTTTCGACCTTCTGGCTGTTTGCGCCAGCGCTGGTCTGCTCGGTGACCGCCGACAGTTCCTCAGCGGCGCTGGCGATCTGCGTGACACCGTCGCGGATGCCGGTGATGAGCTCGCGCAGGGTGGTGCCCATGCGGGCGATGCCCTGTTGCAGCACGCCGATCTCGTCGCGGCGGGTAACCCGCAGGTCGTGGGTGAGGTCGCCACCGGCGATGCGCTCCACCGCTTGCAATGTGTCGTGCAGCGGGCGGGTGATCTGGCGCGTGATCAGCACCGCTGCCAGCACACCGACCAGCAAGGCCAGCAACGTGGCGATGGTCTGCAGGCTGCGTGCCTGGGCGCTCTCGGCGTCGCGGCGGTCGATCTGGATCTTGTACAGCGCATCGCTGCGCTTGACGATGTCGCCGCCTTGCACGGTCATCTCGGCACGGGCGGTGGTGATTTCGGCGACTGCAGCGCGGAACTGGCGCACGGCCTCACGGTAGGTCTGTATCGATTGCTCCAACTGCTGCACCCGCGTGGCTTCGGCGGGCAGCTGACGCTTCAGGGTGTCGATCTCGGCAAGGGCCGCCTCCAGCTGGCGCAGGGCGGCTTGTTCGTTGGCCGCAGAGTTGTCGGCAATGTAACCGCGCACATCCACCCGCACTTGCAGCAGTTGCTGGCGCGCCTTGCTGATCAGTTGGTATTGAGCCAGGCGCACGCTATCGGCCTCGGGCCGGCCCATGACCTCCTCGCCCAGCAACGCCATGGCCTCGTCGGCCTTGGCTGCCGATACGTTCATCGCGTCACGTGCAGCCAGCGAGCCTTTATAGCCTGCACGCATCTTGTTCAGCGAGACTTCGTACTCGCTGATGGTCTGGCCCAGTTCTTTGAGCAGCTTGACGTTTTCCGGGCTCTTGAAAGTACTGACCAGGTATTGCTGCTGTTTGCTGAAGGCATCCAGCTTGGCCTGGGTGTTCGCTGCTGCAGCATCGTCGCCATTGGCGATCATGTACTGCAGGCGCGCCACGCGCAGGTCGGTCAGGTCTTTGTTGAGCTTGCCGATGTCGCCCATCCAGTTGCTGCGGTCGATGAGGCTGCCCAGGCTGGTCCAGCCGGTGAGGGCCAGCAGGCCGGTGAGGACCAGCACCAGGCCGAAGCCCAGGCCGAGTTTGAGGTTGACGCTGATGTTGGCAAACCAGCTGTTCATGCACGCTCTCCAGAAATGATTTCGCTCACTTGATCAATTGTCGATCGCTAGGCGTTGTTGTTCTGGATGCCCGCTGAATCGTGCAGGGGTTATCGGCAAATGGCGGGGAAGCTGAAACGCTTTTTCGACTCAATTGCGATACCGCGCACGGCAGCTGGCGTGCCATGCGCAGGGGGGCCTCGAAACGTCAAAGGTTGGGCGCACTGAACGTGTCGCAGCTGTTCACTTCGCCTTGGGCAAACCCGGCCTTGAACCACCGCACCCGCTGCGCCGAGGTCCCATGGGTAAAGGAGTCCGGGACCACGCGCCCCTGGCCTTTTTGCTGCAGCCGGTCATCACCGATGGCGTTGGCTGCATTCAGCGCTTCCTCGACATCCCCCGGCTCAAGCCAGTTCAGCCGTTGCTGCGCCTGGTATGCCCATACCCCGGCCAGGCAGTCGGCCTGCAACTCCTGGCGCACCAGCAAGCCATTTTCACCCTCCAGGCGCTGGCCTGCGCGGCGCGCCGCATCGACCTTGGCCGACACGCCAAGCAACGTCTGCACGTGGTGGCCGATCTCGTGGGCGATCACGTAGGCCTGAGCGAAGTCGCCGGCAGCGGCGAAGCGGGTTTCCATTTCACGGAAGAACGACATGTCCAGGTACACCCTTTGGTCAGCAGGGCAGTAGAACGGCCCCACCGCCGCTGAAGCGAAGCCGCAGGCGGAATTGACCTGGCCGCTGAACAGTACCAGCTTGGGCTCGCGGTACTGCTTGCCAGCCTGGGAGAACAACGCCTTCCAGGTGTCTTCGGTGTCGCCCAGGATCGACGCGACGAACTGGGCCTGCTCGTCGTTGGCCGCTGGGGCCTTGTTGCCCACGCTGCTTGGAGCCTGCTGCTGTTCCATTTGCCCGGTGAGCTGGCCGAGGATCTGCAGCGGGTCCTGGCCAGTGAGCCAGCCGATGCCGACGATCAGAAGGATGGCCCCGAGGCCGAGGCCCTTGCCACCGCCAAAGCGCATGCCACCACCGCCGCCACCTTGGCCACGGGCATCGACCACGTTGTCGCTACGACGGCCTTTTCGCCATTCCATGAAGTGCACTCCAGAGCGTGAAACATGAAGACATAGGTTAGTTCACGCCAGCCAAAGGTACTAATGCATAACCATTTGGTTAAGTAACGGTGGGCGGAATTCAATATTCATCTGCTTCGACCTATCCGAAACTGCAAGTCCGCCTGCGAACCACAGGTGTTTTGATAACTCCAAGAGAGGAAAACGGCATGCCCGCCCAGGACAACAGCCGCTTCGTGATCCGTGATCGCAACTGGCACCCCAAGGCCCTGACGCCCGACTACAAGACTTCTGTTGCCCGCTCGCCGCGCCAGGCATTGGTCAGCATTCCGCAGTCGATCAGCGAAACCACCGGCCCGGATTTCACCCACCTGGGCTTCGGCGCCCACGACCATGACCTGCTGCTCAACTTCAACAACGGTGGCCTGCCGATTGGTGAGCGCATCATCGTTGCCGGCCGCGTCGTCGACCAATACGGCAAGCCAGTGCCCAACACCTTGGTAGAAATGTGGCAAGCCAACGCCGGTGGCCGTTATCGCCACAAGAACGATCGCTACCTGGCCCCGCTGGACCCGAATTTCGGTGGCGTCGGCCGCTGCCTGACCGACAGTGATGGCTACTACAGCTTCCGCACCATCAAGCCAGGCCCCTACCCATGGCGCAACGGCCCGAACGACTGGCGCCCGGCGCACATCCACTTCGGTATCAGCGGCCCGTCGATCGCCACCAAGCTGATCACCCAGCTGTACTTCGAGGGCGACCCGCTGATCCCGATGTGCCCGATCGTCAAGTCGATCGCCAACCCTGAAGCGGTGCAGCAACTGATCGCCAAGCTCGACATGAGTAACGCCAACCCCATGGATTGCCTGGCGTACCGCTTCGACATCGTGCTGCGCGGCCAGCGCAAGACCCACTTCGAAAACTGCTGAGGACCCCGCCATGCCAATCGAACTGCTGCCGGAAACCCCCTCGCAGACCGCCGGCCCCTACGTACACATCGGCCTGGCCCTGGAAGCGGCCGGTAACCCCACCCGTGACCAGGAAATCTGGAACCGCATGGCCAAGCCAGAGGCGCCGGGTGAACACATCCTGTTGATCGGCCATGTGTACGACGGCAACGGCCACTTGATCCGCGATTCATTCCTTGAGCTCTGGCAAGCCGATGCCAATGGCCAGTACCAGGATGACTACAACCTGGAAAACGCCTTCAACAGCTTCGGTCGCACCGCCACCACCTTCGATGCCGGTGAGTGGACCGTCCAGACCGTCAAACCGGGGGTGGTGAACAACGCTGCCGGTGTGCCGATGGCCCCGCACATCAACATCAGCCTGTTTGCCCGCGGCATCAACATCCACTTGCACACGCGGCTGTATTTCGAGGATGAGGCCGAGGCGAACGCCAAGTGCCCGGTGCTCAACCTGATCGAGCAGCCGCAGCGCCGTGAAACCTTGATTGCCAAGCGTTGCGAGGTGGACGGCAAGACGGCGTATCGTTTCGATATCCGTGTTCAGGGGGAAGGGGAGACGGTCTTCTTCGACTTCTGATACAACTGGGGCCGCAAAGCGGCCCCAATTTCCGCCAATCAGCGTCGAACCAGCAATACCCCACTTTCCATGTGGTGGGTATACGGGAACTGGTCAAACAGCGCACAGCGTTCAATGCGATGCGTGTCCTGCAACTGCTCGATGTTGGCCGCCAGCGTTTCCGGGTTGCACGAGATGTACAGAATCCGTTCGAAGCGCCGCGTCAGCTCGCACGTATCCGGGTCCATCCCCGCACGTGGTGGGTCGACGAACACCGTACCGAAGGCATAACGCTTCAGGTCGATCCCTTCCAGCCGGCGGAACGGGCGAACCTCATTCAGCGCTTGAGTCAGCTCTTCTGCCGACAGGCGCACCAGCCGCACGTTATCCACAGCGTTCTCTTCCAGGTTGCTCAGGGCGGCATTGACCGAGGTCTTGCTGATCTCGGTGGCCAGCACCTGGCGTACCCGGGTAGCCAGCGGCAGGGTGAAGTTGCCGTTGCCGCAGTACAGCTCCAGCAGGTCGTCATCGCGCTCGCCGAGTGCGTCGTAAGCCCAGCTCAGCATCTTCTGGTTCACCGCGCCGTTGGGCTGGGTGAATGCGCCTTCGGGCTGGCGATAGCTGAACACGCGGCCAGCCACGTCGAGTTGTTCCACGGCGTAATCACGGCCGATGACCAGCCGCTTGCCTTTGGAGCGGCCGATCAGGCTCACGCCCAGTTCTTCGGCTAGCTGCCGCGCTGCCACTTCCCAGGCCTCGTCCAGCGGGCGGTGGTAGCACAGGGTGATCATCGCATCGCCGGCAAGGGTGGTGAGGAACTCCACCTGGAACAGGCGATTGCTCAGTTCTTCACTGGCCTGCCAGGCCGCCTTGAGGCGTGGCATCAGTGCATTGATGCGCTCGCTGGCAATGGGGAAATCGTCGATCAGGATGGCCTTGTGCTTTTCGCCCGGGGCGAACATCGCATAGTGGCGCTGGCCGTCCTCGCGCCACAGGCGGAACTCGGCACGCAAGCGATAATGCTCGCGCGGCGAGTCGAACACAGCGGGCTGCGGCGCACCGAAGGGGGCCAGCAGCTCGCGCAGGCGGGTAACCTTGGCCTGCAGTTGCGCGTCGTAGGCGCTAGGGTCGAAGACAGCACTCATGCGTTGAACCAGCCCAGCTTGATGACGAACAGGATGGAAAGGATCACCAGTGCCGGGTTCAGCTCGTGGCGGCGGCCGGAGATCAGTTTGACCGCAGTCCAGCAGATGAAACCGAAGGCGATGCCGTTGGCGATCGAGTAGGTCAGCGGCATGGCCAGGGCGGTGACCACTACCGGTGCGGCCTCGGTCACGTCGTCCCAGTTTATTTCCGCCAGGCCCGAAGCCATCAGCACGGCGACGAACAGCAGCGCCGGTGCGGTGGCGAAGGCCGGTACGCTACCGGCTAGCGGGGCGAAGAACAGCGCCAGCAGGAACAGCACGGCCACCACGATGGCGGTCAGGCCGGTGCGGCCACCGGCGCTCACGCCTGCCGCCGACTCGATGTAGCTGGTGGTCGTCGAGGTGCCCAGCAGCGAACCGGCCATGGCCGCGGTGCTGTCGGCAATCAGGGCACGGCCCATCTTCGGCATGTGGCCGTCCTTGCCCATCAGGCCGGCGCGTTTGGCCACGGCGATCAGGGTGCCCGAGTTGTCGAACAGGTCGACGAACAGGAACGCGAAGATCACGCTGACCAGGCCCACGTCCAAGGCCCCGGCGATATCCAGCTGCAGGAAGGTCGGTGCCAGCGACGGTGGCATCGACACGATGCCGCCGAACGGTGTGACGCCCATCGCGATCGCCGCGACCGTCACTGCGAGAATGCCGATCAGCACCGCGCCGCGCACCTTGAGCGATTCAAGGCCCACAATCAGGAAGAAACCGAGCGTGGCAAGAATGACCGACGGCTGCTTGAGGTCACCCATGCCCACCAAGGTGGCCGGGTTATCGACGACGATGCCGGCGTTATGCAGGGCGATCAGCGCCAGAAACAGGCCAATGCCCGCAGCGATGGCCGAGCGCAGCGGCAGCGGGATGCTGTTCACGATCCACTCGCGTATGCGGAAGATCGACAGCAGGAAGAACATCACCGCCGAGAGGAACACCGCCCCCAGCGCCACCTGCCAGGTGTGGCCCATGTGCAGGACCACGGTGTAGGTGAAGAACGCGTTCAAGCCCATGCCTGGCGCCAAGGCGATCGGGTAGTTGGCAATCAGGCCCATGGTCGCCGAGCCGATGGCCGCAGCCAGGCAGGTGGCGACGAAGATCGCGCCCTTGTCCATGCCGGTTTCGCCGAGAATGCTCGGGTTGACGAACAGGATGTAGGCCATCGCCAGGAAGGTGGTGACGCCCGCAAGAATCTCGGTGCGCACGTTGGTGTTGTGTGCTTTTAGTTGAAACAGCCTTTCCAGCATGCCCGCTCCCCGAGGCGCCCCCGGCGCCGTGAATGTATCGACCCCATCAGCAAAGCACAGGCCGTAGCGGCTGCCGTGGTTTTGCGTGGGGAGGAAAAAAGCCGCGCATCATACCAGCATGACTGGCAGGGGCCTATGGCCGTTCAGGCCGCCGTCAACCATTGTGCAATCGATCCCGCGTAGCCAGTGTCGGGAACAGCTTTATCCACACGCCGGTCACCACCAAGGTGCCCACGCCCCCCAGCACCACCGCCGGCACCGTGCCGAACCAGTGCGCCGTGACCCCCGATTCGAACTCGCCGAGCTGGTTGGAGGCGCCGATGAACAGGCCGTTGACCGCGCTTACCCGGCCACGCATCTCGTCCGGTGTTTCCAGTTGCACGAACGCACCGCGTATCACCATGCTGATCATGTCTGCCGCACCCAGCACCACCAGTACCGCCAGCGAGAACCAGAACGAGGTCGACAGGCCAAAAGCGATGGTGGCCACGCCGAACACCCCGACGGCGGTGAACATGGTGCGGCCGACCTTGCGCTCTACCGGGAAGCGCGCCAGCCAGAACGACATCAGCAGCGCACCCACCGCGGGCGCCGACCGCAACAAGCCCAGGCCCCACGGCCCTGTGAGCAGGATGTCCTTGGCGAACACTGGCAGCAGCGCGGTGGCGCCTCCCAGCAGCACGGCGAACAGGTCAAGGGAAATCGCCCCGAGAATGTCTGGCCGGCTACGGATGAAACGGATCCCGGCCAGCAACGACTCCAGGCTGGCGCGCCCTCGCTGCGGCACCTGCTGGCGCGAATCCAGGCTCAGCATCAGCAGGCATGCAATGGCATACAGGACCACGGTAGGGCCGTACACCCAAATGCTGCCGAAGGCATAAAGAAACCCGCCCACGGCCGGGGCGACGATGGTCGCCGCCTGGGTGGCCGAGGCTGAGGCCGCTACGGCCCGAGGAAACAGCCCGGGCGGCACCACATTGGGCAGCAGCGCCTGGGTGACGGGCATTTCGAACGAGCGGGTAGCGCCGAGCAGGAAGGCGAGGGCGAAGATCAGTTCGCGGCTGACGTTGTCGGTGGCGCTTCCCAACGCCAGCATCAGGGCGATCAGGCCCTGCAGGGTCTGGCACAGGGCCGCGACCTTGCGCCGGTCAAAGCGGTCAGCGACATGCCCGGTGTGCAGCATGAACAGCACCCGCGGGGCGAATTCGACGAGCCCGACCAGGCCCAGGTCGAGCACATTGCCGGTCAGCTGGTAGAGGTGCCAGCCAATGGCCACGGTGAGCATCTGAAAACCGCTGGCGGTGAACACACGGGCCAGCCAGAAGGCAATGAAAGGGCGGTGATGGCGCAACAACTGCGGTGCGGAATCGGACATCGGAAACCTGGGGCCTCGGCGCAGTAGACGGGGGCGGCAGATTATCATCTGTTTGTAACAAACGGTTACTGTTTGCCTGTGTCGGCACGCTTGCACCGGCTTTGGAAGCCCATGAGGCAACTGGTCACGCGGCAAACAACCGCACCGCCTGGCGGGCCATTCAGGACTATGCTTGGTAGCAATCGTTGATCTGGATCAATCGTTCCAGAAGCAACGAATTGGCCTATGGGTCGAAATCCCTGCGATCGAACAGAACAATTCCAACGTGCCGCACTCGACACTAACGCGGGGGCTGTGGGCAACGGGCCACGAGCCCGAAGCCGGATTACCTGAAGAGGAAGCATCATGTTCGGAATAGAAGCCCTTGAGCTCGCCCGAATTCAGTTTGCCTTTACCGTATCGTTCCACATCCTGTTTCCGGCCATCACCATTGGCCTGGCCAGTTACCTGGCGGTTCTCGAAGGCCTTTGGCTGAGGACCAACGAGCAGGTCTACCGTGACCTTTACCATTTCTGGTCGAAGATCTTCGCCGTGAACTTCGGCATGGGCGTGGTTTCGGGCCTGGTCATGGCCTATCAGTTCGGTACCAACTGGAGCCGTTTTTCAGATTTCGCCGGCGCTGTCACTGGCCCACTGCTCACCTATGAGGTGCTGACGGCCTTCTTCCTGGAGGCAGGCTTCCTCGGCGTCATGCTGTTTGGCTGGAACCGTGTGGGCCGGGGCCTGCACTTTTTCTCAACGGTGATGGTGGCGTTGGGTACGCTGGTATCGACTTTCTGGATCCTGGCGTCCAACAGCTGGATGCAGACCCCACAAGGCCACGAGATCATCGATGGCCGGGTCGTGCCGGTGGACTGGCTGGCGATCATTTTCAACCCCTCGTTCCCCTACCGCCTGATGCACATGGCCACCGCCGCGTTCGTTGCCACTGCCTTCTTCGTTGGCGCCTCGGCAGCCTGGCACCTGCTGCGCGGGCGGGATAACCCGGCGGTGCGCAAGATGCTGTCGATGGCCATGTGGATGGCGCTGATCGTTGCCCCCATTCAAGCTGTGATCGGTGATTTCCACGGGCTCAACACCCTCAAGCATCAGCCGGTGAAAATTGCCGCAATCGAAGGCCACTGGGAGAACGTCCCTGGCGAGCCAACCCCGCTGATCCTGTTCGGCATCCCGGACATGGAAGCCGAAACCACCCGCTTCAAGGTCGAAATCCCGGCGCTCGGTAGCCTGATCCTTACCCACAGCCTGGATAAACAAGTGCCTGCCATGAAGGAGTTCCCGCGCGAGGACCGTCCCAACTCGACCATTGTCTTCTGGTCGTTCCGGGTCATGGTGGGGCTTGGTTTCCTGATGATCTTCGTTGGCCTGTGGAGCCTCTGGCTGCGCAAGCGCGGCACGCTCTACACGTCGCGCCCATTCCTGTACCTGACGCTGTGGATGGGGCCATCGGGGCTTATCGCCATTCTTGCCGGCTGGTTCACGACCGAGATCGGCCGCCAGCCGTGGGTGGTGTACGGGCTGATGCGGACGTCGGAGGGCGTGTCCAACCATAGCTACGCCCAGCTGGGCTTTACCCTGATCGCATTCGTGGTGGTGTACTTCGCGCTGTTCGGCACGGGCCTGGGCTACATGATGCGCCTGGTGCGCAAAGGGCCGAAAACCGGCGAGGGCGATGAGCACACCCCAGGTGGCCCAGGCCAGAAACGCACGCCGGCACGGCCGCTGTCTGCTGCCGATGAAGGCCACAAGGCCACTGCCCCCAGCCTGAGCAAGGAGAACTGAGCCATGGGTATCGATCTTCCGCTGATCTGGGCCGTGATCATCATTTTCGGCGTCATGATGTACGTTGTGATGGACGGTTTCGACTTAGGGATCGGCATGCTCTTCCCCTTCGTCGAGGCTGAGCGGGACCGTGACGTGATGATGAACACCGTCGCCCCCGTATGGGACGGTAACGAAACCTGGTTGATCCTGGGCGGCGCCGGGCTGTTCGGGGCCTTTCCGATGGCTTATTCGGTGGTGCTCGAAGCGCTTTATCTGCCGCTGATCCTCATGCTGATCGGCCTGATTTTCCGCGGAGTGGCGTTTGAGTTCCGCTTCAAGGCCAAGGACCACAAGCGCCACATCTGGGACAAAGCGTTCATCGGCGGTTCACTGGTGGCGACCTTCTTCCAGGGGGTGGCGCTTGGGGCGTTCATCGAGGGCTTCAAGGTCGTGGACCGGCACTACGCCGGTGGCACGCTCGACTGGCTGACCCCGTTCAGCCTGTTCAGTGGCCTGGGCCTGATCGTTGCCTACACCTTGCTTGGCTGCACCTGGCTGATCATGAAGACCGAGGGGCCGCTGCAAGCGCAGATGCACAAGCTCGGCCGGCCGCTGGCCCTGGTGTTGCTGGTGGTGATCGGCATCGTCAGCCTGTGGACGCCGATCGCTTACCCACAGATCGCCGATCGCTGGTTCAGCATGCCCAACCTGATCTGGTTCATGCCGGTACCGCTGTTGGTGCTGGTAACCTTCTACGGGTTGTTCAAGGCGGTGGCACGCAGTGCCAACTACACCCCGTTCCTGCTGACCCTGGTGCTGATCTTCCTGGGCTACAGCGGCCTGGGTATCAGCCTGTGGCCGAACATCATTCCGCCGTCGATCTCGATCTGGGAGGCAGCCGCGCCGCCGCAGAGCCAGGGCTTCATGCTGGTCGGCACGTTGTTCATCCTGCCATTCATCCTGGGGTACACCTTCTGGAGCTACTACGTGTTCCGTGGCAAGGTCACCCACGAAGACGGCTATCACTAGGAGGGCCCATCATGGCTGGCAAGCATGGCCTTGAAGAAAAGAAACCCCTGTGGCAACGCCTGGGCTGGCTGGTGCTGATCTGGGCCGCGAGCGTGGCCGCCCTGGGTGTGGCGGCCTATGCGATGCGGCTGTTCATGAGCGCGGCGGGGTTGACCACCCATTGATGATCCGGGGCCGCACTGCGCGGCCCCGCCTTCATTTGCGGGCTTTGAGGATCACGAACTTCGGTGTCGCGGCCACCTGTTCAACCCCCCGGAACAGGCGCGCCAATTTGCTGTGATAGCCTAAGTGGCGATTGCCGACGATGTACAACGCACCGCCAACCACCAAGGCCTCACGCGCCTGTTGGAACATGCGCCAGGCAAGGAAGTCGCCCACCACCTGCTGTTGGTGGAACGGCGGGTTGCACAGCACCACCTCCAGCGATTGCTTTTCCAGCCCGGCCAGGCCATCGCCTGCCTGCACCGTCACCGCGCGATCGCCCAGCGCCGCCTGCCAGTTTTCCTGCGCCGACTGCACCGCCATGTACGATTCATCCACCAGTGTGTAGTGCGCCTGGGGGTTGGCCAGCGCGCTGGCGATGGCCAACACACCGTTGCCGCAACCCAGGTCAGCGACACGGGCATTGCCCAGGCCCTGTGGCAGGTGGGGGAGGAAGGCCCGCGTGCCGATGTCCAGGCCGTCGCGGCAGAATACGTTGGCATGGTTGAGCAGTTCGAGCGCCGGGGCCTCGAGGCGGTAGCGGGTCGGGTAGGGGGAGCGTGCGGCTGGGCGCTCGCTGAAGGTGGCCGTCAGCAAGCGCGCTTTTTTTTGCGCCAGCGAAGCCTGCACCGGGCCGATGTACTTCTCCAGCAGTTCACCCGCAGCCCTAGGCAAGTGTTTGATCATGGCCGCAGCGATGACCTGGGCGCCGGGCGCCAAATGGCCTTGCAAGCGGATCAGTTGCTCTTCGAGCAGTGCAAGGGTTTTAGGCACACGGACCAGCACGCGATCGAAGTGCCCCTGCCAATGCTCGCTGGCGGGCACGAAAGGTACGCTGTCGAAAGCCTTGCCGTTGCGCGCGAGGTTTTTTTCCAGGGCCATGCGGGCCAGGTGCGAATCACCGCTGCTGACCACTGGCACGTGGTCGACCAGGCTGACGGCCAGCGCGCCGAAACTGTCATTGAGTACCAGCACGCTGCTCCCGGCAGCCAGTGGCTGAGCGTGCAGTTGCTCGAGCAGGTATTCATCGGCGGCGTCAAAGGCCTGCAACGGGTCGTTGGCCTGGTCCGGGTGGCGGATCAGGTCGAGTTCGGCATAGGGTGTGATCAACAGGGGCATGGCATCTGGCTCGGGCACGGATCTGCCCGAGACGGATCGTCACGAGCTTTGGTACGCGATTCTACAGGGCTTTGCAGCGGGTCGCAGGCTGGGCTACTGGTCGATCAGGCCCCGCATCATCGCAATGGCGACGGCGCCGGCCTTGTTGGAGGCGTTGGTCTTGGTGATCACGCTGCGGATATGGAAGTTCACCGTGCTGAGCGACAGGGACAGAATGCAGGCAACGTCGGCTGCAGTCTTGCCGGCGGCCGACCACTTCAGCACCTCGAGTTCGCGATCGCTCATCTTCAGTGGCGAACTCAATTTGCCCAGGTGGTGCTCGCAAATGGTGTCA
The DNA here is from genome assembly GCF_044748705.1 of Pseudomonas sp. NPDC089758. NCBI lineage: Bacteria > Pseudomonadati > Pseudomonadota > Gammaproteobacteria > Pseudomonadales > Pseudomonadaceae > Pseudomonas > Pseudomonas sp. NPDC089758. The sequence goes on along the minus strand of NZ_JBIVGN010000010.1, from coordinate 174,384 downwards.
TGCAGCGTGTGGCAAAGCCATTGCACCTGGCCGGCCTTGTCGTACAGTTCGTGGATGTCGATCTCGCCACAGGGCCTTGCCACACTGAGCTGTGTCTCGTTGTGCCGGAGGTCGTGCAGCGACTGAGTCCAGCCGTGGCGCAGGCCATGTTTGCACGCCTGCTCACGAAAGTCCGGAGCTTCACGATACAACTCATCGGTCCACAGTACCGGCCCGGTCGACGTGTGGCTCAGTGCAGCTGCCGGATCCTGCTTGTAGAACTCATCGCGCTGATAGCGCTCGATCCAGGCCAGCGGGTAGTTGCTGTACAGGTACAGCCTGGGGGCCTGGGCCGCAAGTTGAATGCGAAGCTTGAGCCCCATGAACTCCATGCCCAGGTCCTGTGCCAGGTGTACCGCAAGGTCGAATACCTTCTGGGGCGTGCTTTCATTGACCAGGCGATGTAAATGCTCGTGATTCCAGTGAGGCATTGGCCCCCTCCGTCGTGTCCTGAGGACTCAATCCGTTTGCATACCGGAACAATTGTAGGAAAAGACCGAGCGGCATGTTGGGTTTTTTTTGTTAAGGAGGTCTCATCTGCCCATGGAAAAGGCTGAGTGGTCGTCTGTGCCCTTACAATCGAACGGTTTTTATCCTGGCCGCTTTGCGCGACACTGTGCGTACGCTATTCACGGAGCCCGTCATGACCGCCAGTGCCGAAAAGTTTACCCGCCAGACCCTGCTGGACGTCCAGCCACTGACGCCTGGCCTGTTCAGCCTGCGGGTGACTCGCGACCCGGGCTTTCGCTTCCGGGCCGGGCAATTCGCGCGGCTTGGCGTGACCAAGGCCGATGGCAGCGTGGTCTGGCGTGCCTATTCGATGGTCAGTGCGCCGCATGACGAGTATCTCGACTTCTTTTCCATCGTGGTGCCGGGCGGGGAGTTCACCAGCGAGCTCAGCCGCCTCGGCGAGGGTGATACCCTGCTGATCGACCGCCAGGCGTTTGGCTACCTGACCCTTGACCGCTTCGTCGGTGGCCGTGACCTGTGGCTGTTGGCGACCGGTACTGGCATTGCGCCTTTTATGTCGATCTTGCAGGACTTCGAGGCCTGGGAGCGTTTCGACAGCATCAAGCTGGTGTATTCGGTACGCGAGGCCAAGGAGTTGGCCTATGTGGATGACATTGCCGGGCTTGAACAGCGTGATTACCTGGCGGAGTTTGCAGGCAAGCTGCAATTCATCCCGGTGGTTACCCGTGAGCAGCATCCGGGTGCGTTGAATGCGCGTATCACCACGCTGATCGAGAACGGCGAGCTGGAAAAAGCGGCGGGGCTCGAACTATCGCCCGAGCACTCACGGGTCATGCTTTGCGGCAACCCGCAAATGATCGATGAGACCCGCAAGGTGCTCAAGGCGCGTGACTTGCAGTTGAGCTTGAGCAAGCGGCCTGGCCAGGTGGCCGTGGAGAATTACTGGTAGCTGCAAGCTGCAAGCTGCAAGCTACAAGCTACAAGCTGCGAGCGTTGCGCCGAGCGGCTTTTCTCTTGCCGCTTGCAGCTTGCCGCTTGTGGCTCCTCAGGGCAGGCGATTCTGGTTCTGGGATTTGAGCAAATCCCGGATCTCGGTCAGCAGCGTTTCCTGAGGGGTGGGTGTTGGCGGAGCGCTTGGCGCCACGGCCTCTTCGCGCTTCAGGCGGTTGATAGCCTTCACACCCATGAAGATGGCGAATGCCACGATCACGAAGTCGATCACCGTCTGGATGAACTTGCCGTAGGCCAGCACCACGGCCGGTACGTCACCTTCAGCTGCCTTCAAGGTAATCGCCAGGTCACTGAAGTCCACGCCCCCGATCAGCAGCCCCAGCGGGGGCATGATGACGTCGCCGACGAAGGAGGAGACGATCTTGCCGAACGCCGCGCCGATAATGATACCGACCGCCATGTCGACGACATTTCCCTTGACCGCGAAGGCCTTGAACTCACTGATCATTCCCATGTTCGATATCCCTTATAACAAATGGTGGCGTCAACCCAGTGTAAACCAGCAAAACGCTTGATGCTTGCCGCTCAGGGGTAATGACTGCTCCAGGCAGGAATAGTTTTGTCGCATCCAGGCGCGATCACGACCGCTCTGCGTCGGCTATCATGGCCACTTTTTCCAGGAGACCCTGCCCATGGCCAAGGCCAAGCGCTTGTATGGCTGCACCGAGTGCGGCGCTACCTTTCCCAAATGGGCCGGCCAGTGTGGCGAATGCGGGGCCTGGAACACCCTGGTCGAAACCATGATCGAGAGCGGTGGCGCAGCGCCACCCAGCGGTCGCGCCGGCTGGACCGGGCAGCAGGCGCAGATCAAGACCCTGGCCGAAGTCAGCGTCGAGGAGATTCCACGCTTCACCACCAGCAGCACCGAACTCGATCGCGTGCTCGGTGGCGGCCTGGTCGATGGCTCGGTGGTGTTGATCGGTGGTGATCCGGGCATCGGCAAATCGACCATTCTGCTGCAGACCTTGTGCAACATTGCCGTTGGCATGCCGGCACTGTATGTCACCGGCGAAGAATCGCAACAGCAGGTGGCCATGCGCTCACGCCGCCTGGGGCTGCCCCAGGACCAACTCAAGGTGATGACCGAGACGTGCATCGAAACGATCATCGCCACGGCTCGTCAGGAGAAGCCCCGGGTCATGGTCATCGATTCGATCCAGACCATCTTCACCGAGCAATTGCAATCCGCGCCCGGCGGTGTCGCCCAGGTGCGCGAAAGTGCGGCTCTGCTGGTGCGCTACGCCAAACAGAGCGGTACGGCGATCTTCCTGGTCGGCCACGTCACCAAGGAAGGCTCGCTGGCGGGGCCGCGAGTGCTGGAGCACATGGTCGACACCGTGTTGTATTTCGAGGGTGAGTCCGACGGCCGCTTGCGCTTGCTGCGTGCGGTGAAGAATCGCTTCGGTGCGGTCAATGAACTGGGCGTCTTCGGCATGACCGACCGTGGGCTCAAAGAGGTGTCCAACCCATCGGCGATCTTCCTCAACCGGGCTCAGGAAGAAGTACCGGGTAGCGTGGTCATGGCCACCTGGGAAGGTACCCGGCCGATGCTGGTAGAGGTTCAGGCGCTGGTCGATGACAGCCACCTGGCCAACCCGCGGCGTGTCACCCTGGGCCTGGACCAGAACCGCTTGGCCATGTTGCTGGCGGTGCTGCACCGCCATGGTGGCATCCCCACCCATGACCAGGACGTGTTTCTCAATGTCGTCGGCGGCGTGAAGGTCCTTGAAACCGCGTCGGATCTGGCCTTGTTGGCTGCAGTGATGTCCAGCCTGCGCAACCGGCCGTTGGCCCATGGGCTGCTGGTATTTGGCGAGATCGGTTTGTCGGGCGAGGTGCGGCCGGTTCCCAGTGGCCAGGAGCGCCTCAAAGAAGCGGCAAAACATGGCTTCAAGCGGGCCATCGTGCCCAAGGGCAACGCGCCGAAGGAATCACCGGCCGGCTTGCAAGTGATCGCCGTGACCCGGCTCGAGCAGGCCCTGGACGCCTTGTTCGAGTAACCCGCTTGCGGGGTGGGCCGTGGGCCGCTGCAGGCAAACAAAAAGGGGGAGCCGACGATGCGCATCGGCTCCCCCTGCTTTACCGCTCAGTCAGCGGTCAGTGCTCGGCTACCGGCGTTCGCCTGGGCGCCGTATTGCCATGCTCGTCCTGCTCCAGCACCGGCACCTCATTACCCTCGGCGTCGAACAGCTTGCCTTCCTTGAAGTAGTCGCCATCGCGCAGCGCAGAGATGTCCGAGTACTGGATGGTGCGCTCGTAGCCTGCGGCGAATACTGACTGCTGGTCCGAATTGCCTGCCGTGAAATGGTTGAAGATCAGGTTCAGCACGATGGCCATGATCGCTGCCGAGCTGATGCCGGAGTGGAAGATGGTCTCGAACCAGTTCGGGAAGTGGTGGTAGAAGTTCGGCGCGGCAATCGGGATCATGCCAAAGCCCAGCGAAGCGGCGACGATGATCAGGTTGACGTTGTTCTTGTAGTTGACCTTGGACAGGGTGCGGATGCCGCTGGCAGCCACAGTGCCGAACAGCACGATGCCTGCGCCGCCCAGTACCGGCGTCGGCACTGCTGCAATCACCCGGCCCATCACCGGCAGCAGGCCCAGCACCACCAGGATCACGCCACCGGTGGCCACCACGTAGCGGCTCTTGACCCCGGTCACGGCCACCAGGCCTACGTTCTGGGCAAAGGCGCTCTGAGTGAACGAGCCGAAGACCGGTGCCAGGATGCTCGAGGCCATGTCGGCGCGCAGGCCATTACCCAGGCGCTTGGAGTCGACCTTGGTATCGATGATTTCACCTACGGCCAGGATGTCGGCCGAGGTTTCCACCAGGGTCACCATGATCACGATGCACATCGACAGGATTGCCGCGATGTGGAAAGTCGGCATGCCGAAGTGGAAAGGGGTGGGGAAGGCGAACATCGGGCCTTCGGCGACTTTGCTGAAGTCGGTCATGCCCAGCGCCCAGGCAATCAGGGTGCCGCACACCATGGCCAACAGAATCGAAAGGCGCGAAATGGTCGCGTTGCCCAGTTTGCTCAGCAGCAGCACGATGGCGAAGGTCAGCGCTGCCAGGCCGATGTTGGCCATGCTGCCGAATTCCGGCGAAGCACTGTTGCCGCCCATCACCCAGCGTGCGGCCACCGGCATCAGCGTCAGGCCGATGGTGGTGATGACGATGCCGGTGACCAGCGGCGGGAAGAACTTGGTGATGCGCGAGAACACCGGGGTGATCAGAAAGCCGATCAGCGATGCCGCCATGACTGCACCCAGCACGCCTGGCAAGCCACCACCGTCCTGGCTGCTGAGAATCGCCCCCATGGTTGCCACGCCAGCGAACGATACGCCCTGCACCAACGGCAGCTGGCATCCAAAGAATGGCAGGCCGAGTGTTTGCAGCAGCGTTGCCAAGCCTCCGGCAAACAGCGAGGCCGCGATAAGCATGCCTATCTCGGCACCGTTCAGGCCCGCAGCCTGCCCAAGGATCAGCGGTACTGCGACGATCCCTCCATACATGGTCAGCACATGCTGAAGGCCATAAGCCAAGTTGGCTCCAAGGCCGAGGTTTTCGTCCTCGGGGCGCTTGGCGGGAGACGTGCTAGGGGACGTAGTCATTGAGCAGGCTCACTGTTTATTGTTGTGCCGCTACTGTAGACACTTCCTACAAATGATTGCTACAAGAATTGTATACAATATTTTGATTGGAGCGCGAACAAGCAGGCTTGCAGGGTGTGCAAGAACGCAATGCAGATCGCGTACCAACTCGTTGAATACGATGTTAGAGGGGTGTGTACAACGTGGTGATACCCAGCTTGAAAGCTGTCTGGGTAGACAAGAAACACAAGGTGGGAAAGCTATTAGCTAGCTAAGAGATCCCATTATTCGATGAGTTGACGCAGCTCGCGCATCATTTCGGTGCTGTCGGCCACGTTCAATTCCACAAGACGGTGCAAATGGCTCATCGAATCGATGTCGATGTACAGGCAAATGAACCCCAACCGCTTCGCCTCTTCATGGCGCAGTTCCACTTGCATTTGCACATGGGTGTGGGGGTCCAACTGGATGATCGCATCGAAGTCTTGCGTGAGGTCGGCGTTCCACGGCTCAGGGCGCTCGATCAACAGGCCCTTGAGCGAAAGATCGAGCAGTTTGACCGGCCAGCGGCGATCGCCCTGGCGCAGTTCGGTGGGGGCGTCGAAATCAATGCGCTGGAAGCGCCGGCGATCGTCGGAAGGAGTGGTCATGGCGGGCCCTCGTCATTAGCACTGACTATAGACCAGCCACGGGCACTCCTGCCGGATGAAAGGTGACACGGATGACATAGGACCGCGTCACCTCGCGACGCTCTTACTTGGCAACAAAATTGAGATCGACTACCTGATAGAAGGCCTTGTCGGTCTCAGCTATTTCCCACACGCCCAGCAGTACGTGATAGCCCTGGCGCTCCGGGAGCTTCAGCGTATGGGTGGTGGGTTGCGCCGGCCACATCTGCTCGTCGGTGAAGCCCCAGTAAGGCTGGAGTTCATTGAGGAATGTGGCGAACGGCTGCGGCTCGAACTGGGCACGGGTCAGCGGCTCCCCGGCGTTCCAGTCGGCTTTGGTGATGAAGTAGTTGAAACGGCGATATTTGTGGCGCGCACTGAAACTCCAGACAAAATCAAGGGATGCGCCGCTGGCAACCTCATGCTTGTCCCACTCGACATCCGTTTTGTCCAGGTAGGCCGCGCCGGGCCGCTCGCCGCTGGCAATCTTGCCATCGGCTGGCGGTGCAATATTTGTTACGTCGTCCTTAGCATAGGGGTCGGTCAGGCCACCGGTCGTCTCCGGAAAGAACTTGCCGCTTTCGATCCCGTTGTGAAGATTCCCGTCTATAAGGCGTCTTTCTTCAGCGAAGGTGGCGCGGGACTTTGGGGTCGCAATCGAACCATGGGTGGGGGCGATGGGGCCTGAGCGTTGAGCGGTGCCGGCTTTTTCCGTGGTCATGATCGTTTCCTTTTGGCTGGCTTTTCAGATGATCGACGCACAATTGCAGCGTGTGCAGATTCGCCAATCGCGTGTCGTCCAAGGGCAATCGACTTGCCTGATCATTGAAAGCCGATGCCCCTTTCCTGAACAACTGGCAGAAATGACAGGCCCGCCAGCAGGCCTGTTGCCTCCCAGGCATGAGGTGGTGCGGGTAGCTGCGTTCTAGAGCCTGTGCTCGCCGGTGGCTACATGCCAATTCGGGATGGTAAACCCTTCAAGCAAGCCCTAGACTCAAGGGGCTGTCTATTCCAACCACTTAGCTGGAAGCATGCCATGAACAACAATAACAGCCTGCTACGCCACATCCCGTGGCTGGCGCTGGCGGTCATCGGGGCTTGTGCGCTGGGTGTGGTCGCCCTGCGTCGAGGCGAGGCGATCAATGCCTTGTGGATCGTGGTCGCGGCAGTGGCCATCTACCTGGTCGCCTACCGTTACTACAGCCTGTTCATCGCCACCAAGGTGATGCAACTCGACCCACGCCGAGCGACCCCTGCGGTGCTCAACAACGACGGTCTGGACTACGTCCCGACCAACAAACACATTCTTTTCGGTCACCACTTCGCCGCCATCGCTGGCGCCGGCCCCCTGGTCGGTCCCGTGCTCGCTGCGCAAATGGGCTACCTGCCCGGCACGCTCTGGCTGATCGCCGGTGTGGTGCTGGCCGGTGCGGTGCAGGACTTCATGGTCCTGTTCCTGTCCACCCGCCGCAACGGCCGCTCGCTGGGCGACATGGTGCGCGAGGAGATGGGCCGCATCCCAGGCACCATCGCCCTTTTCGGCTGCTTCCTGATCATGATCATCATCCTCGCGGTGCTGGCGCTGATCGTGGTCAAGGCCCTGGCTGAAAGCCCATGGGGCATGTTCACGGTGATGGCGACCATCCCGATCGCGATGTTCATGGGCATCTACATGCGCTACATCCGCCCGGGGCGTATCGGCGAGATTTCGGTCGTCGGCGTGGTCCTGCTGCTGGCGTCGATCTGGCTGGGGGGCCAGATTGCCGCAGATCCGGTCTGGGGCCCGGCGTTCACCTTCACCGGCGTGCAGATCACCTGGATGCTGGTGGGTTACGGCTTCGTCGCCGCCGTGCTGCCTGTGTGGCTGGTGCTGGCGCCGCGTGACTACCTGTCGACCTTTCTCAAGATCGGCACCATCCTCGGCCTTGCCATCGGTATCCTGATCATCGCGCCAGAGCTGAAAATGCCTGCGCTGACCCAGTTCACCGACGGCACAGGCCCGGTGTGGAAGGGCACACTGTTCCCGTTCCTGTTCATCACCATCGCCTGTGGTGCGGTGTCCGGCTTCCACGCGCTGATTTCCTCGGGGACCACGCCGAAGCTGCTGGACAACGAAACCAACGCCCGCTACATCGGCTACGGCGGCATGCTGATGGAGTCGTTCGTCGCCATCATGGCCATGGTCGCCGCCTCGGTCATCGAGCCAGGCGTTTATTTCGCCATGAACAGCCCGGCCGCAGTGGTCGGTACCGACGTCGTGTCGGTGGCCCAGACGGTCAGCAGTTGGGGGTTCCTCATCACCCCCGAGCAGCTTGAGGCCGTAGCCCGCGACATCGGCGAGCACACCGTCCTGGCCCGTGCCGGGGGTGCGCCGACGCTGGCGGTGGGTATTGCGCAGATCCTGCACCAGGTGCTGCCGGGTGAAAACACCATGGCCTTCTGGTACCACTTCGCGATCCTGTTCGAAGCCCTGTTCATCCTGACCGCAGTGGACGCCGGTACCCGTGCCGGCCGCTTCATGCTGCAGGACCTTCTGGGCAGCTTCGTACCGGCGCTCAAGCGTACCGAGTCGTGGACCGCCAACCTGATCGGCACGGCCGGCTGCGTGGCGCTTTGGGGTTACCTGCTGTATCAGGGCGTGATCGACCCGCTGGGTGGCATCAACACCCTGTGGCCACTGTTCGGCATCTCCAACCAGATGTTGGCCGGTATCGCCCTGATGCTCGGCACCGTGGTGTTGATCAAGATGAAGCGCCAGCGCTACATGTGGGTCACCTTGCTGCCAGCGGTGTGGCTGCTGATCTGCACAACCACTGCAGGGCTGATCAAGCTGTTCGACCCGAACCCTGCGGTTGGCTTCCTGGCCCTGGCCGAGAAGTACAGCACCGCCCTGGATGCCGGTCAGGTGCTGGCCCCAGCCAAGGACATCGGGCAGATGCAGCATGTGATCTACAACGCCTACACCAACGCCGGGCTCACCGTGTTGTTCCTGGTTGTGGTGTTCAGTGTGCTGTTCTTTGCGGTCAAGGTCGGTTACGCCGCCCTCGGTCGCAAGGAACGCACCGACAAGGAAACCCCGTTCCAGGCACTGCCTGACGCTTGAGAGGAATGCTGCGATGTTCAACGACCTGGGTCGACTGGGTAAATACCTGGGGCAGGCTGCCCGCCTGATGGTCGGCATGCCCGACTACGACAACTATGTCGAGCACATGCAGACCAAGCACCCGGACAAGCCGGTGATGAGCTACGAGGCGTTCTTCCGGGAACGCCAGGAAGCCCGCTACGGTGGCAAGTCTGGCCCGAAGTGCTGCTGATTCGGCACACTGCGTGAACCTGTGGGAGCCTGTGGGCTCCCACAGTCATTTTCAGCTTCAGGAGATTTCTGCGTGCAGACGCCCATTCCCGTAACCGTGCTCACCGGTTTTCTCGGTGCCGGCAAGACCACGTTGCTCAAACACATGCTAAAAGCCGAGCACGGCCTGAAAATCGCTGTGATCGAGAACGAGTTCAGCGAGGCAGGCATCGACAGCCAGCTGCTGGGTGACGAGCCGGTGCAGGTCATGACCCTGGCCAACGGCTGTGTATGCTGCAGCATTCACGGCGATTTGACCCGTGCCCTGTTCCTGCTGCTCGAACGCCTGGACGCCGGGGAGATCGCTTTCGATCGCCTGGTGATCGAATGCACCGGCCTGGCCGATCCCGCGCCGGTGGCGCAGACCTTCTTCGTCGAAGAGGAACTGCGCGACCGCTATATCCTCGATGGCATCATTACCCTGGTCGATGCGGCTCATGCCGACTTGCACCTGACCCAGACCATCGCGCAGGCCCAGGTGGGCTTCGCCGACCGCCTGTTGCTGAGCAAGACCGACCTGGTCGAGCCTGCGGTGGTGGAGGCGCTGCGCGAGCGCCTGGCACGTATCAATGGCCGTGCAGCGATGCGCGTGGTCGAGCATGGTCGTATCGACCTGGCCGAACTGCTCGATGTGCGCGGGTTCAACCTCAACCCTGACCTGGGCGCCAACCTCAGGCCAACCCTGCGCCCAGTGTTCAGACCCGCCACACCTGACCGCATCTCGACCCTGGTGCTGCGTACCGAGGTCCCTCTGGACATCGACCGCCTCAGCGACTTCATGAACGAGTTGCTCGAGACGCACGGCAAGCAACTGCTGCGCTATAAGGGTGTGCTCAACATTGCCGGAGAAGACCGTCGCCTGGTATTCCAGGGCGTGCTCAAACTCTACGGTTTCGATTGGGACGCCGAGTGGGCCGAAGGCGAAACGCGCGAAAGCGTGATGGTATTCATTGCCGATGAACTGCCTGAGGCGAAGATTCGGGCGGGTTTCGAAGCTTTGGCCGCGGGCTGAGCCGGCCAGGCGCCTGGGGGGCGAACCACTGCGGCCATGAGCTGCGGTGACGCGTGTGTACCTCGATGCAGGGGATCAGCCGCTCGGCGAGCACCTCGGTCTGCTGTACGGCTTTGGCAATGCGATATTTGACGCTGTGGATGCACTCGCGGTCGCCGAACTCGCAGCGGTTCAACGCAGTACCGCCACAGGGGCCATTGGCCAGGCCCTTGGGGCAGGTTTCAGGGCAGACGTACAACGTGTCTTCCAGGCGGCACCGGCCACAGGTGTCGCAGCCCAGCAACGGGCGCTTCACGCTGCGTTCCAGGCTGTGCAGCCAGCGGGCGCCGTTGTCGCTGGCCCACAGCGGCCGGCGCACGGCCCAGCCAAAGGCCTTGCTCAGCCAGTTGTTACGGCTGAACAACAGGGCATGAAACCCATGCAAGAGGTGATAACGCAGTTTCTCCCTGGCGGTTGCGCTGACCTGCGACTGGCCTTGGCGCCAGGCTGCTTGTGGTGGGTTGAAGGTCACCGCCGGCAGGCCTGGCATCTGCCAGCTCTCGGCCCAGGCCGTTGCCCACTGTGCCTGTGAATGGATACGCGCTTGCCAGTCCTGGATACGCGCCTCAAGGGCGAGCAGTTGCTTGAGCTCATGAACCCCGGAAAGGTGCACCCCGGCATACCCCATCGACTTTACGCCAATGATCTGCAGGGCCAGGCGATCGACGCTGCGTGCCTGGGCGTAGGCTTTGGAGACGGCCGCTTCAGCCTCGAGCATCTCGCGCATCGACGGCGAGACGGTAACGCCGGCGACATGCTCGAGCATCGCGGCACGGCCATGGCTCAGGCTCATCAGGCAGGCCAGCAGAGGCTTGGGTTCGACCTGACGGCCCATCCACTGCATGGCCTCCAGATGCTTGCTGGCATCGAAACCCAATTGCAGGGTGAGGAAGTCGGCGCCCGCAGCGAGCTTCTTCTGCGCCTTGAGGTACTGCGCACCGCCTTCTTCCTCACGGTATTTGAAGGGGTTGAGTGCAGCCCCCAGCAGCCAGTGGGGGCAGGCCTCGCGTGCAATTTGTAGTGCCGCGACCGACTCCAGATAACGCACTGGGCGCTCGCCTGGCTGGTGGCCGGGCAGGCGATCGCCGGTCAGTAGCAGCATTTGGTCGAGACCGGCGGCGTCCATGCTTTTCAGTTGCGCCAGCAGGTCATGGCGTTCACGGTCCTTGCCGGAAAAGTGCGGCAGGGCAGGGACCGGTTTACTGAAGCTGGACAGGGCGTCCAATGGCGAGAGGTCCAGCGGGCTACCGACACGGTCGCCGATGGCCACGGTCATTGGCCAGCCGCACAAGTGCCCACGGGCCAAGATTGCCTCCATCGCGGCGAAGCGTTCGGCCGACGGCTTGGGCACGAATTCCATGACGCAGACGAAGGTTTTATCGCGCAGCGCCGATCTAAGCAGGCTCATGGCAGTGGGGCACCTGGATTTGTCAGGGAAGCATTGTGCGACGCGTCTCAGGCGCGGGCATGTCTGGAAGCGCACGAGGTTGCTCTGAACGAGACGTGCTCGTGGCCTTCCATCATCAGCCAATAGGCCAATAAATGGCATTGAACCCTATGAGCGGGTCAGAAGCGGGTGGCCACCGATTTCGGCGGCCTGGAACAACCTCGGGCCTTGACCCAGGTTCAACGCTCGATCGCTAAAGCGACCCCCTGGCCGCCGCCGATGCACAGCGTGGCCAACCCCTTCCTGACGTCGCGCTTGATCATTTCATGCAGCAAGGTCACCAGCACCCGGCACCCCGAAGCACCGATCGGATGGCCAAGGGCAATCGCCCCGCCGTTGACGTTGACCCGCTCGGCATCCCACTCCAGCGCCTTGCCCACCGCCAGCGCCTGGGCAGCGAAGGCTTCGTTGGCCTCGATCAGGTCAAGCTCGCCCAATTGCCACCCAGCCTTGTCCAGGCAGCGCTGGGTCGCTGACACAGGGCCAATACCCATGATCGCCGGGTCGACCCCGGCACTGGCGTAGCCGGCAATCCTGGCCAATACCGGCAGGCCAAGGGCTTTAGCCTTGCCTGCACTCATCAGCAGCACCGCAGCAGCGCCGTCGTTGAGGCTGGAAGCGTTGCCAGCAGTGACGCTGCCGTCTTTCTTGAAGGCCGGGCGCAGCTTGGCCAAGGAATCGGCGGTGGTGTCAGGGCGTGGCTGCTCGTCACGGTCGAAGACCTTGGGGTCACCCTTTTTCTGCGGCATCACAATGGGTGTGATCTCGTCCTTGAAGCGGCCGGCATCGATGGCAGCCACCGCCTTGCGCTGCGACTGGGCAGCGAACGCATCCTGCTGTTCACGGCTGATACCGTACTTTTCCACCAGGTTCTCGGCCGTAATGCCCATGTGGTAATCGTTGAAAGCATCCCACAGCCCGTCACTGATCATGCTGTCGACCAACTGGCCATGGCCCATGCGCTGGCCGGTACGCGCCGACGGCATCACGTAGGGGGCCAGGCTCATGTTTTCCTGGCCTCCGGCGATCACTACCTCGGCGTCACCGCAACGGATGGCCTGGGCTGCCAGGTGCAGGGCCTTCAGGCCCGAGCCGCAGACTTTGTTCAGGGTCAGTGCCGGCACGCTGAAGGGCAGGCCGGCCTTGATCGCGGCCTGGCGGGCGGGGTTCTGCCCGGCGCCGGCGGTGAGTACCTGGCCGAGGATCACCTCATCGACCTGAGCCGGGTCCAGGCCGGTCTGCTCCAGCAGGCGCTTGATCACGGCAGCGCCCAGGTCTACTGCAGGCACGTTGGCCAGAGCCCCCTGGAAGCTGCCGATGGCGGTACGGGTTGCGGCGACGATGACCACATCGTTCATCTTGTTGTTCTCCGTGTGCAGGTGGTCGCCCAGCGGGCGCAGGGCCACCAGCTTCGGCGGGTTTGGCTCATTTGTTAAGTTTGTTTTTCTTTGCCATTGATGTGAAAACCCAATGAATGGCACCGGAACGGGTGTCCGGTTCTGGGTAGTTGCCACCGGTGCTTGCCAGCGCATGAGGGCTTGCCGGGGGCGCATCGTTTTGCATCCCTCCGATCACCCCGTAATATGTGTCGGATAACCTGTGGGGGTAGTCTCACCCTCTGATCAATCGGAATCGCCCGAGGCGGCGCTTCCCCGGCATAAACCTGACGAGGTACAGACATTGGCCATCATTCATCCTAAGGTTCGCGGTTTCATCTGCACCACGACCCACCCCAAGGGCTGCGAGCTGAACGTCCGTGACCAGATCGAAGCCACCCGCAAGCTGGGCGTGCGCGAGGATGGCCCGAAGAAGGTCCTGGTCATCGGTGCATCCAGCGGCTACGGCCTGGCGGCACGCATTACCGCAGCCTTCGGCTTCAAGGCCGATACGCTGGGCGTATTCTTCGAGAAGCCAGGCACCGAGACCAAGGCTGGCACTGCCGGCTGGTACAACGCTGCTGCCTTCGACAAGTTCGCCAAGGCCGAGGGCCTGTACAGCAAGTCGATCAACGGTGACGCTTTTTCCGATGAAGCACGCGCCAAGGTCATCGAGCTGATCAAGAACGAAATGGGCGGTCAGGTCGACCTGGTCATCTACTCCCTGGCCTCGCCCGTGCGCAAGCTGCCGCAGACCGGCGAAGTGATCCGCTCCGCCCTCAAGCCGATCGGCCAGCCGTACAAGTCGACCGCCATCGACACCAACAAGGACACCATCATCGAGGCCAGCATCGAGCCGGCCACCGAGCAGGAAATCGCAGACACCGTCACCGTCATGGGCGGCCAGGACTGGGAGCTGTGGATCGATGCCCTGAACGCCGCTGGCGTGCTGGCGCCACAGGCTCGCACCGTAGCCTTCAGCTACATCGGTAGCGACATCACCTGGCCGATCTACTGGCATGGCGCCCTGGGCAAGGCCAAGCAGGACCTGGACGAAACCGCCCAGCGCCTGGCCGGCAAGGTCGGTGGCAGCGCCAACGTGGCGGTGCTCAAGTCGGTGGTCACCCAGGCCAGTTCGGCCATCCCGGTGATGCCGCTGTACCTGTCGATGGTCTTCAAGATCATGCAGGAGAAGGGCGTTCACGAGGGCACCCAGGACCAGCTGGACCGCATGTTCCGTGACCGTATGTACCGTGCTGACGGCGCCGCGGCGGAGCTGGACGAGAAGGGCCGCCTGCGCCTGGACGACTGGGAACTGCGCGAAGACGTGCAGGGCGCCTGCAAGGCCCTGTGGCCGCAAGTGACCACCGAGAACCTGTTCGAACTGACCGACTACGCCGGTTACAAGAAGCAGTTCCTCAACCTGTTCGGTTTCGAGCGCGCTGACGTCAACTACGACGAAGATGTGGCCACCGAGGTGAAGTTCGACTGCGTCGAGCTGTAAGCCCCTTGGCTTGTACCGGCCCCGCGAAAGGGCCGGTACAGCCCCCGAATTTTTTGCTAGCGTTGGCGCACGACAACAGGAAGCGCGCCATGAGCAGCCTCACCCAGCCGGCCACGCCTTTTCGCCAGACCACAGCCGACGGCTATAGCCTTGGTGGTTTCTGCTGGCGCCACGCCCAAGCCAATCCCCAGCGCCCGCTGGTGATCATCAACGCCGCCACGTCCGTGCGCTGCCGCTACTACACCCGCTTTGCCGATTACCTGTTCGCCCAAGGCTGCGATGTGTTGACCTACGATTACCGCGGCATCGGCGAATCCCGGCCGCCTTCCTTGCGTGGGTTCCAGGCCTCCTGGAGCGACTGGGGCAGGCTGGATTTCGAAGCGATGCTGGTACACGCCAGCCAGGCATTTCCCTGCCAGCCGGTGGATGTCGTGGGGCACAGCTTCGGTGGTTGCGCCGTGGGGCTGGCGCCGTCTGCCGGGCGGATCAGGCGGGTGCTGATGGTTGGGGCGCAGTTCGCCTATTGGCGCGACTATGCAGCCGATCAGCGATGGCGGCTGTTTGGCAAGTGGCACGTGGCGATGCCCTTGCTGACCCGCGTGTTCGGTTACTTCCCCGGCAAGCGCCTGGGCTGGATGGAAGACACGCCTGCAGGTGTGGTGCAGGACTGGACTACCGCTACTGCACGCTACGAGCAAAGGCCCAGCGGGCGCCAGTTGCAGCATTTGCCGTTTGCTCAGGTGCGGGCTGCAACCTTGGCGATCAGCCTGACCGATGACCCGTTTGGCACGGTGGCCGCTACGGAGCGATTGCTAGGTTATCTGCAGGGCGCAGAGCGTCGGCATCTGCGGATCGCCCCTGTGGATATCGCGGTCGAGGACATTGGCCACTTCGCGTTCTTCCATGACCGGTTCCGCGAGAGCCTGTGGCCGATTGCGCTGGCGTGGGTGCAGCGCGGCGGGTTGCCGGCCGGAGGGCCGGGGCAGGTCATCAGCTGATGCGGCCTGCCCCGCCCGGCAGTATCAGGCGTTGCGCGAAAGCGGCTGCGCGGTGAACTTCACCCCCGCCAGGCCATGCGAGATCAGCGCACGGATGTTGCCATGGTCGGTGCCTTGGGGCGTGGCCACCACGTCGCGGTAGTGTTCGCCGAAGGCCAGCAACGCCTCCTGGTCGCTCAGGCCCTCCAGCAGGGCCAGGCCCAGCGTCTTGCACGAGCCTTCGTTCTGCCCGGCGGCGTTTTCCACGCCACCGTTGGTGAAGGCCTGTGGTTGGTAGCTGTAGTTGGCGGCGATGAACGCCAGGGTGTCGGCAAAGGCGTGTTCGCCGCTGGCCAGGCTGGCGCGCAGGGTGTTCAGATCAGTCACGAGGTTTTCCTTTTTCAAACGCCGCTTGCTGGTCGGCGCTGGCTTCTTTCTGGTACTGGCTTTTCCATTCGGCGTAGGGCATGCCATACACCGCTTCACGGGCGTCATCCAGGCTGATGTCGACCTGGCGTTCGTCGGCCGCGGCCTTGTACCACTTGGACAGGCAGTTACGGCAGAAACCGGAAAGGTTCATCAGGTCGATGTTCTGCACGTCGGTGCGGTTCTGCAGGTGTGCGACCAGGCGCCGGAAGGCGGCGGCCTCGAGTTCGAGTTGTTCTTGCGCTGTCATGGGGTTCTCTCAAATCATGCGATTCTTCAGGTGGCGGCCACCGTTGATGACCACCTGGCTGCCGGTGCTGTATTGGCTGTCGAGCAGGTATTTGACCGTCTCGATCAGCGGGCCTGGGCCGGGTTCGAATTCCAGCAGGGCCTTTTTCAGGGTCTGCTGGCGATAGGCTTCGTCGCCCCCTTCCTTGAGGATCAGCAGCCCGGGCAGGATACCGTTGACGTGCACCTTGGGCGCATATTTTTCGGCAAACGACAGCACCATGTTCTGCAGCGCTGCCTTGGTGGCGGCGTAGCCGATATGGCTCTTGCTGCCACGCGAGGACGTTTCGTCGCAGATGTGGATGATATCGGCCTTGTCGACCTTGTTCAGCAAATCACCCAGCGCCAGGTTCAGGTGGTAGGGCGCCTCGACGTGGAGGCGGAACATGGTCTGCAGGTTGTCCAGGCCATCGTCGAGCCACAAGGAGGCATTGTGGATGATCGCGCGCAGGCCATCGTAGTGCTGCTGCAGGTAGTCGATCAGCGCCTGGCGTTCGGCCGCCAGGCAAAGGTCGGCCTGGAACTGCACGATGTTCGGGTGCGCAGGCTGGGGCTGCACGCTGCGGCTGGCACTGACCACGGTATGGCCGGCCTCTGCCAGCTCGAGGGCCAAGGCCAGCCCGACGCGCTGACTGGCTCCGGTAACGAGAATTGGGCTGTTCATGTGCGGGCGGTCAACTTGTCTTTCCTGTCGTTGCCGCCCAGCATACCCGAACTGTTTCCCTCGTGTGCGGCCTCGCCTCAGCGGCTGCGCAGAGCGGCGCCTGAGGCAGGCGAAGCATGCAGCCAGCTGGCCAGCAGGCGGGTGGAGAGCGGGATGAACAGGTACACCATCAGTGGCGTGAGTGCCAAGGTGCTGAGCATCACCCGCGGCAGCAGTTCCAGTGCGTTCAGCCAGTGGCCGAACAGCACGTTGAACAACAGCGACACGGGAAAGAATGCCAACCAGATCGCTACCGCCTGTTTCCAACGGGGTGGTTTTTGCACTGTATTGCTGCCAAACCAGTCATCGATGCCGCTGACGCGCCTCTCTTTGGGGCGCTCGAACAGGCCGTTGCCGCGCTGCAGCCAGGCGCGGCGCGACGCCGAATGCTCCCAGGCGTGCAGGGTGGGCTCGTCGCTGAAGCGGAAAATGATCTGGAATTCATCGCTGTCGTGGGGCGGCGCGAGGATGCCCGAACCGAGGTAGCCGGGGAAGTCGGTGGCCAGCTGCTCGCCTTCGTGCAGCCAGGCCAGCAGGTCCTGGTAGCGGCCGTGGGCGGCGCGGCGCGACACCATCAGGGTGACGGGTGGGGTAGACATCGTGTATCTCCTGGCGACGGGGCTGGCGGGTAGCCGGCCCCTTGGCTGTGTGGCCCGGGGTGGTGGGCGACACAAGCATCTATGCAAGAATCGGGCGCGGATTATGGCTGATTGAACGTCATTGGCAACTGCCTGCTGCAGTGGCTGGGTAACCTGCGACCTTTGCTCCCGTAGTAGACTGCACCTCCAATTTATTGCGCACAGGTCATTCAGTGCAGATCGACAATCAGGGACTTACAGCGGAAGTCGAAGCAGGCCTGCAGCATCAGGACCTGTTCCCCATACGTGAAGTTTCCCGGCTCACCGGGGTCAATGTCGTGACCCTGCGTGCCTGGGAGCGGCGCTATGGGCTGATCCAGCCAACACGCACCGACAGCGGCCACCGCCTGTATTCGCTGGCGGACATCGACGATATCCGGCGCATCGTCGGGTGGCTCGAGCGCGGCGTGGCGGTCAGCAAGGTAGGCAGTATTCTGGCGCGTGATCAGGCGAGCGCGGGTGACGCGTTTGCAGCCGATTCTGCCCTGCGCTGGCAGGCGCAAGTGCGCGAGGCAGTGCAACGCTTCGATGCCGCAAGCCTTGATCAGTTGTTCGACCAGGTGTTTGCCTGCATCAGCCAGGACCAGGTTTTCGCTGATGTATTCATGCCCGTCTGGCACGACCTGGCGGCGGGGCAAGGTGCGTTCGGCCAGGCCAGCGAGTGGCTGTTCCTCGATCAGTTTTTGCGTGCCCGAGTGTTCTCGCGCCTGCAAGTCACGCGTCGGCAGCACAGCCGCTGCGTGCTTCTGGCGCCGCTATCGGGGCAGTGCCTGGAGCTGGAGCTGCTGGTCACCGGCCTGCTGTTGTGCAGCGATGATATCGGCGTGACGCTGTTGGCGCCTGGGCAGCCGCTGGATGAGTTGGCGGTCGTCTCTGCAAAGCTCAGGCCTGACGCTTTGGTGCTGTTCTCCAACCAGGCGCCCACCGCAGAGCTCAGCAAGCGCTTGAGCCGGATGGCTGTTGGGCTCGAGTGTCCATTGTTACTGGCGGGGGAAGCTGCCGAATTGGCCCAGGAAAGCCTGGCAGGCAGCCCGGTGGCGTGCTTGGGGGCAGAGGTGAGCGTGATGCGGCGGCGCCTGCGGCAATACCTGGCCGGTCAGCTCGACAGCTGAGCGTGCAGCTCCGGGTGGGCCTGACGATGGGCCTGCAGAATGTATTCACGCAAGCGCTCGGTTTCTTGCGCCAGGCTGCGGCTGAGGTCGTAGGCAGCGAGATCCGAGCCGATACGCCGGCGTAGCCTGCCGTGCAGTGTGATAGCCGGGATGCCCGCTGGCGCGAAGCGCAGGTCGAAGCGTGAAGGCGCTTCAGGCAGGCCGCGAATTTCCAGCAGCGCCCCTTTGAAAGATATCTCGCGCACGAACAGCCCGCTGACCTTGCCCTGCCCATCCAGCAGCGCAGTGGGCTGTTCCATCGACAGGCGCCAAGGGCGCAGCATCGGGCCGTCTTCGTAGATTTCCGGCGAACCGATCTGCAGATGCACGGCGTGGAACTCGTCCTCCACCAGTTGCAGGGGGAAATTGATCTGCTGGTTGTTGAACTGGGCCTGCAGGGTCACTTGCTCGTTGGCTACCAGGCGAGCCAGCAACGATTGGATGCGCCGATCGCCATTGACCAGCAGGCTCGACATCGGGTCGGTCTGGTTCAATTGCGGGGAATGCTGCATGTCCTGGATGAAATCCAGTTCGTCCTGGGTCAAAAGCGCATTGGCGTGCATGATCGAGCTCGGAGTTGGCGACTTCTTCAACGGGATTGACCCTGCCTTAGGCGCTTGGTTCCGGGCGCTCGTCGAAATCCCGACGAACGTGCATCTGCGCCAGTTCACGCTCCAGTTCGACCTGGCGGCTGACATCTTTCTGGATGCCGATGAAATACGTGCGGTTATCGGCATCGCATGTCACCGGCGTGATCGACAACTCGTTCCAGAAGGCGCTGCCGTCCTTGCGGTAGTTGCGCAGTACCTCGCGGCAGGGGCGGCCGTCGGCCAGCGCCTTGCGAATGCGTGCACGGGCAAGCTGGTCGCGGTCATCGGCCTGCAGAAAACGGCAGTCCTGGTAAAGAATCTCGTCGCGGCTGTAGCCGGTCAGGCGCTCGAACGCCGGGTTGACGTAGATCAGAATGGTGTCATCGCCTTCCTGTTCGGCTACCACGATGCCGTCGTTGGACGCATCGACCATCGATTGCAGCAGTTGTGCGTTGATCATGTCCGGGCCAGTAGGCAAGAGGGCGTAGGGGTAGGCGGCCTTTTGCCACCGTCGGATGCTAGTATCCTACGTTTTCACTCAGTTTCGGAATCCATCTCCCGATGAAAATCGCCATTATTTCCGGCTCCGTGTACGGTACTGCCGAAGAAGTTGCCCGTCACGCCGAGTCGCTGCTCAAAGCTGCAGGCCATGACGCCTGGCACGCAGCCCGCGCCCCCCAGCAGGATCTCGAAGGCTTTGCCCCAGAAGCCTTGCTGGCAGTGACCTCCACCACCGGCATGGGTGAGCTGCCGGACAATCTCATGCCGCTGTACAGCAGCATCCGCGACACCCTGCCCGCTGCCTGGCGTGGCCTGCCGGGGGCGGTCATCGCGCTGGGCGATTCCAGTTATGGCGATACTTACTGCGGCGGTGGTGAGCAGATGCGAGAGTTGTTCGCCGAACTGGGTGTGCGTGAAGTGCAGCCGATGCTCACGCTCGATGCCAGCGAGACAGTAACCCCGGAGACTGACGCCGAACCGTGGTTGGCGGCATTTGCCCAGGCCCTGGAGGCTTGAGGCTGTAGTGGCGACGCCCATGGGCCATGACCGTTCGTGCCACTGACTCGCTCGGTCATCAAGCTGGCTGTCAACGCAAGTTTCACCGAGTTGGTGGCTGACTAGACTCAGCCTCGACATAGAGAGCACATGTATGTGCCGAGGTGACATGCAATGAACGCAGCCTTGCCCTATAACCACCACAACCGTTGCATACCGGGACGAATCTGATGCCTTTGGCCGAGATACCATTGTGCGTCTGGCGTACCCGGAGTCAGAAATTTTCATTCCGGGGCCAGAGCATAAGCTACTGGACCGCAGGGCAAGGAGAGCCTCTGCTGCTGTTGCATGGATTCCCGACCGCAAGTTGGGATTGGCATTACCTCTGGGCGCCGCTGGCCCAGCGCTTTCGCGTCATCGCCTGCGACATGCTCGGCTTTGGCGATTCGGCCAAGCCGCTCAACCATGGCTACAGCCTGATCGAGCAAGCCGACCTGCAGCAGGCGTTGCTGGCCCACCTCAAGGTCGACCAGCCCGTGCACCTGCTGGCACACGATTACGGCGGCAGTGTGGCCCAGGAGTTGCTGGCGCGGCACCATGAACAGCAGAGTGCGGACATCGCCAGTTGCGTGTTTCTCAACAGCGGTCTGTTCCCTGAAAGCTGCCGGGTACTGTTGATACAGAAGCTGCTGCTCAGCCGCCTGGGTTGGCTGGTGGCGCGCTCGTTCGGGCGCGACGACCTGGTGCGCAACGTCAGCCAGGTCTACGGGCCGTGCACTCACCCCAGCGAAAGCGCACTGGATGATTTCTGGAGCCTGATCGCGGCCAACAGCGGCACTCGCATCCTGCACAAGCTGGTGGGTTTCGTGACCGAGCGCAGGCTGCATCGCGAGCGCTGGGTGGGGGCGCTGCAGCGTGACGGCGTGCCGCTGCGCTTGATCAACGGTGTGGTCGATCCGCTGAGCGGTGCGCAGATGGTCGAGCGTTACGGGCAACTGGTGCCCAACCCGGACATCGTGCAATTGCAAGGCATAGGCCATTACCCGCACACCGAAGCCCCTGTGCAGGTACTGCGCCATTATCTGGCGTTTCGCGAACAGCCGCTGCGCTACGTCCCGCAAAAAGTGGCCTGGTCCTGAGCGACTGACATCGTGGCGCGTTATCGCCTGGCATTCAGCCTGAGTGAGCTTGATTGTCCGCCGGCAGAGGCTGGTGGACACTCGAGGCCTTCAACCTATCTGGAGCCAGAAGCATGAGCGAGCCGGTACGTCTGCAAGACCGTGTGGTGATCGTCACGGGAGCCGGTGGTGGCTTGGGCCGCGCCCATGCCCTGCTGTTCGCCGCGCGTGGCGCCAAGGTGGTGGTCAACGATCTTGGTGGCTCTACCCATGGGGAAGGTGCCAGTGCTTCGGCGGCTGACCGGGTTGTCGAGCAGATCCGCGCCGCGGGAGGCCTGGCCGTGGCCAACCACGACTCCGTGAGTGACGGCGCACGCATCGTCGAACAGGCGCTGGACAGCTTTGGTCGGGTCGATGTGCTGGTCAACAATGCCGGCATCCTGCGCGACAAGACCTTCCACAAGATGGACGACAGTGACTGGGATCAGGTCTACCGGGTCCATGTCGAGGGCGCCTATAAGGTTACCCGGGCTGCCTGGCCCCATTTACGCGAGCAGAACTGGGGGCGGGTGATCTTCACCGCTTCGACCTCTGGTATTTATGGCAACTTCGGCCAGGCCAATTACGGCATGGCCAAGCTTGGGTTGTATGGCTTGACCCGCACCCTGGCCATCGAGGGGCGCAAGCACGGCGTGCTGGTCAATGCCATCGCGCCCACCGGTGGCACGCGCATGACCGAAGGGCTGATCCCGGCACAGGTGTTCGAGCGCCTCAAGCCTGAACTGGTCAGCCCCTTGGTGGTTTACCTGGGCAGCGAGCAGTGCCAGAGCAGCGGTGAGCTGTTCGAGGTAGGCGGAGGCTGGATAGGCAAGGTGCGCTGGGAGCGTAGCCTGGGTGTCGGCTTCGACCCGAGGGAAGGGTTCAGCCCTGAGCAGGTGGCCGACAGCTGGAACCAGATGGGTGATTTCGCTGACGCGGTACACCCGCAGGACAGCCTGCAGGCGTTGCAGCAGATGATGGCGAACCTGCAGCGCTATCCGCTGTAGCGTGCGTCCGCCACGCCCCAAACGCCCTATGAATAAAAAAAGGCCGCTGCAAGCGCAGCGGCCAATCGAGACGTCAGATCAAGGAGCTTCAAAATCAACGTCGGTGAACCTAGCAGGCCTGAAAGGCGGGGGGAGGGCCCTTCATGCCGGCCAGTGATCCTAGAATAAGCGCTTGATCAGGCAGGAAAAATAGCCCCTTGCGACATTCACCTTTACGTTCCAGGCAACAGTGCCATCGCCCCTCTCAGGCCTTCGGCGAGTAACCCATGCGCCAGCTGGTATTGCCCGCCGCTGCCAGCAGGCGCTGCGCCGCCGGCCCATGTTCATCGGCGTGAAAGATCGAGGTCGGCCCGACTACGGTCATCACCGCAGCGATCTGCCCCATGGCATTGAAAACGGGCGCCGAGAGCGCATCCACGCCCGGCATCAGCAAACCGTGCACATGGTGCAGGCCCCGTTCGCGAATGCCTGCCAGCAGCCGGTCGTAATCGCTCGCGCTCTGCTGCAGCACGGCAAGTTCCTTGTCGCGCAGCTCCAGGGTTTCGCGCTCAGGCAGATAGGCCGCAAACACCAGGCCGGTGGACGAGCTGAGCAGCGGCAGCACCGAACCGATCTGGGTCACCACCGTGACCGCCCGTACAGCAGGCTCGATGCTGACCACCGTGGCCCCCTGATTGCCCCACACGGCGATGAAGCAGCTTTCGTTGAGTTCGTCGCGCAACTGCGACAAAGGCAGCGCCGCCAGCTTCAGCACATCGATGCTACCCAACGCTGCCAACCCCACGCGCAATGCTTCGCGGCCAAGCCCATAGTGGTTGGTGGCCGCATCCTGTTCGGCAAAGCCACTGGCAATGAGCGCTTGCAGGTAACGGTGCACTTTGCTCGCGGGCATCTGCACGTGCTCGGCCAACCGCGACAGGGAGGTAGACGGGGAGAGCTCGGCGAGGGCTTTGAGGATGTCGGTGCCGACTTCCGCCGAGCGGACCTTCTGCTTGCCGTTGTCGGTGGGGGGGCTGGCTTTGGCCATGGGTTACGGGTTTCCGGATTCGTCGAGTCGCGCCTTTATAGCTTGACGCATGACACGGAGCAAATTACGTTATTCGTAATCTGATTACGATAAATATAAAATCCGGAGGCATCGATGAACTGCGACACGTCGCCCGACCTTCAGTACCTGAGCGGCTTCGGCAATGAATTCGCCAGTGAAGCACTGCCTGGGGCCCTACCCATCGGGCAGAATTCTCCGCAGAAGGCCCCCTATGGCCTGTATGCCGAGCTGCTGTCGGGTACGGCGTTCACCATGGCGCGCAGCGAACTGCGCCGGACCTGGTTGTATCGCATCCGCCCCTCCGCCCTGCACCCGCGCTTCGAACGGCTGGCGCGTCAGCCACTGAACGGGCCGCTGGGCGCCGTCACCCCCAATCGCCTGCGTTGGAACCCTCAACCGATCCCGGCTGAAGCAACCGACTTCATCGAAGGCTGGCTGCCGATGGTAGCCAATTCGGCTGCGGACAAACCGGCGGGGGTGAGTGTCTACATCTACTGCGCCAACCGCTCGATGGAGCGGGTGTTCTTCAATGCTGACGGTGAACTGCTGATCGTGCCGGAGCAGGGCCGCCTGCGCATCGCCACTGAGCTGGGGCTGCTGGAGGTCGAGCCGCAGGAGATCGCGGTGATACCGCGCGGCATGAAGTTTCGCGTCGAACTGCCTGATGGCCAGGCCCGTGGCTACATTGCCGAGAACCACGGCGCGCCATTGCGCCTGCCGGACCTGGGCCCGATCGGCAGCAATGGCCTGGCCAACCCCCGAGACTTCCTGGCCCCGGTCGCGCACTACGAGGAGGCTCAAGGCCCGGTGCAACTGGTGCAGAAGTTCCTGGGCGAACACTGGGCCTGCGAGCTGCAGCATTCGCCTTTGGACGTGGTGGCCTGGCACGGTAGCAACGTGCCCTACAAGTATGACCTGCGCCGTTTCAACACCCTCGGCACGGTCAGCTTCGATCACCCCGACCCTTCGATCTTCACCGTATTGACTTCACCGACCAGCGTGCACGGTCTGGCCAACATGGACTTCGTGATTTTCCCACCGCGCTGGATGGTGGCCGAGAATACTTTCCGTCCACCGTGGTTCCACCGCAACCTGATGAACGAGTTCATGGGGCTGATCAGCGGTGCCTACGATGCCAAGGCCGAAGGTTTCCTGCCCGGCGGCGCGTCGCTGCACGGGGTGATGAGCGCCCACGGGCCCGATGCCGAGACCTGCGAGAAAGCCATCGCGGCTGACCTCGCGCCGCACAAGATCGACAACACCATGGCCTTCATGTTCGAGACCAGCCAGGTGCTGCGCCCGAGCCTGCAGGCCCTCGAATGCCCGCAGTTGCAGGCCGACTACGATAGTTGCTGGGCCACCTTGCCGAGCACCTTCAACCCGAACCGGAGATAACCCATGCACCAGTCCGCCATTGCCCGTAGTTGGGTAGAGCACGCCAACGGGCACAGCGACTTCCCGCTGCAGAACCTGCCGCTGGGCATCTTCAGCCGCCCAGGTGAAACGCCGCGCTGCGGCGTTGCCATCGGTGATGCGGTTCTCGACCTGGAGGCCGTACTGGCTGCCGGGCTGTTCGAGGGCCAGGCCAAGGCTGCGGTGGAGGCTACCCGTGGTGGTGCGCTGAACGCCTTTTTCGCCCTCGGCCGTGAGGCCCGCGTGGCGCTGCGCGAGCGATTGTTGGCGTTGTTGGGCGAACACAGCGAGCACCAGGCGGTGCTCAAAGGGGCGCTGCATCCTGCCAGCGATTGCCAGTTGCACCTGCCAGCCAAGGTCGGCGACTACACCGATTTCTATGTCGGCATTCAGCACGCCACCAACGTCGGCAAGCTGTTCCGCCCCGATAACCCACTGCTGCCCAACTACAAGTACGTGCCGATCGGCTACCACGGCCGCGCCTCGACCCTGCGCCCGTCCGGCACCGATGTACGCCGCCCCAAGGGCCAGACGCTGCCCGCCGGGCACACCGAACCGACCTTCGGCCCGTGCGCGCGCCTGGATTACGAACTTGAGCTGGGTATCTGGATTGCCCAGGGGAACGAGATGGGGCAGGCGATTCCGATCGCGCAAGCCGATCAGCACCTGGCTGGCCTGTGCCTGCTCAACGATTGGTCGGCGCGTGATATCCAGGCCTGGGAATACCAGCCGCTGGGGCCGTTCCTGTCCAAGAGCTTCATCACCACGCTGTCGCCCTGGGTGGTCACCGCCGAGGCCCTGGAGCCTTTCCGTTGCGCCCAGCCGGCACGCCCGCAAGGTGATCCGCAACCGTTGCCCTACCTGCTCGACCCGCGTGATCAGGCCCACGGTGCCTTCGACATCGAACTGGAAGTGCTGCTGCTGACCGAGCGCATGCGTGAACAGGGCTTGCCGGCCCACCGCCTGGCGCTGAGCAACACCCTGAACATGTACTGGACCGTGGCACAGCTGATCGCCCATCACAGTGTCAACGGCTGCCAGTTGCAGCCAGGCGACCTGTTCGGTTCGGGCACGCTGTCCGGTGCTTCGCCCGATGCTTACGGCAGCCTGCTGGAGACCACCTTGGGTGGCAAGCAGCCGGTGGAGCTGGCCAGTGGCGAGCAGCGCAAGTTCCTCGAGGACGGCGATGAAATCATCCTGCGTGCCCGTTGCAAGCGGGATGGCGTGGCCAGCATCGGCTTTGGTGAGTGCCGCGGCAAGGTCATTGCCGCCAACTGAGGGAGCAGGGTAATGGAGCTGTACACCTACTACCGTTCCACCTCTTCCTACCGGGTGCGTATCGCGTTGGCGCTCAAGGGCCTGGATTACCAGGCCCTGCCGGTCAACCTGCTCAAGGGCGAGCAGCGCGGCACCGAGTATGCAGCGGTGAACCCGCAGGGCCGGGTCCCGGCGCTGCGTACCGACGATGCCCAGCTGCTGGTGCAGTCGTCGGCGATCATCGAGTACCTGGAAGAGGTTTATCCACAGCCTGCGCTGTTGCCCAGTGGCGCTGCAGCGAGGGCCAAGGTGCGCGGTGTGGCGGCCATCATCGGTTGCGACATCCACCCGTTGCACAACGTCAGTGTGCTCAACCAGTTACGCCAGTTGGGCCATGACGAGGCCCAGGTCAACCAGTGGATCGCCCACTGGATTGGCCAAGGCCTGGCGGCTGTAGAGCAACGGATCGGCGACGATGGCTACTGCTTTGGTGAGGCGCCGGGGCTGGCGGATGTCTATCTGGTGCCGCAACTGTATGCGGCCGAGCGATTCAATGTCGACCTTGGCAGCTATCCGCGCATCCGCCGGGTCATGGCATTGGCCGCCAGGCATGCTGCATTCGCCATGGCGCACCCGTCCTGCCAGGCGGATACACCGGCTCAATGAATCGAACGCTTCGCCAGCGGTAACTGGCCGATACGTTCGGTCAGTTTCAGGCGCTGCACCGGATCCTCGGTGAGCAGCAAGGCATGCTCCAGGTCGAAGCGTTCGGCCTGGGGGCAGTCGAGGTGTTGGTAGAGCGAGGCGCGGGTCATGTAGTCGCTCACTTGCACCGGGCCCAATTGCATGACCCGTTCGGCGTCGATCAGCGCGGCCAGGTGGTTGTCATTGCTGATATGCAACTGGCGCAAATTACGCGACAGGCGCTGCAGCATCTGGGCCGGGGTAGCCGTTCGCAGGTGCTCGGCTGTCAGTGGCACGTGCGGGCCAAACTGGCGGGCCAGCAACTCGCGGCAATCATTGGGGTACAGGCGCCGGCCACCGCAAGGGTCGAGCAGGTGATCGGCACCGGGTACGCGCAGCAGAAAGTGCCCTGGGAATGCCACACCCTCCAGCGCTATGGACAGGCGCCGGGCCAGTTCCAGGGTGATGATGGCCAGCGCCAGCGGTTGGCCCCGGCGGCGTTGCAAAACCTTGTCCATCAGTGCTGCCTGCGGGCGCAGAGGGTGGTATTCATCCTGCTGGAAGCCCAGCGCATTGAGTTGACGCAACAGTGGCTGAGCCAGCTCGCACACCGGTAGCATCGGCAGGCTGGCACTGATTTCGGCTTGCAGGTGGTGCAGGCTGGCAAGGCTGGTGGCAGGCTCGACCTTGTGATCGTGCTCGGCGGCCATCCACAAGGCAGCCTCCAGCAAGGCGACCGGTTCGCGTTCCAGGCAGGCCAGGCAGGCTTGGCGTGGGTTCATCGGGGCATCTCCACATACCCTTGAGTAATAGCGCTGGCGGGCTGATTCGTCCAGTGGTCCGGTAGCAGCTTGGCCTGCATGCGGATGCCTATACTGCTAGGAGCACCTCGCAGGGGAGCCCGCCGATGTTCGCGCTGATGCAAAGCACCCGCACCCAGTCACTGCACCTGTTCAATGACCCCCAAACCGGCCTCAAGGCGGTTTTGGCCATTCATAACGAGATTCGCGGCCCGGCGCTGGGTGGTTGCCGCTACCTGCCCTATGCAGACGACGAGAGTGCCATGGCCGATGCCATTCGGCTGGCGCAAGGCATGAGCTACAAGGCGGCGCTGGCCGGGCTGGCATTGGGGGGTGGCAAGGCGGTGGTCATGCGCAACCCGCACGTGGAAAACCGCGCGGCGCTGTTCGAAGCGCTGGGGCACTGCATCGATACCCTGCAGGGGCGTTTCATCGTCGCTGTGGACAGCGGCACCTCCACGCTGGACATGGATTGCATCGCCCAGAGCACGCCCCATGTGACCAGCACAACGGCCTCGGGTGACCCCTCGCCGCATGCGGCGCTGGGCGTGTTTGCCGGCATCCGTGCGACCTGCCTGGCCCGCCTGGGCAGCAGCGACCTCAAAGGCTTGCGCATTGCCGTGCAAGGCCTGGGCAATGTGGGTTATGCACTGGCTGAGCAATTGTACGCAGCAGGTGCCGAGTTGCTGGTGAGTGACCTGGACCCCGGTCGGGTGCGGCTGGCCGTGGAGCAGTTCAACGCCCATCCGGTGACCAACGACGCCTTGATCAGTACGCCCTGCGACATTTTTGCGCCGTGTGGCGTGGGCCCGGTACTCAATGGCCAGACGGTGATGCAACTGCGCTGTGCTGCGGTGGCGGGGGCGGCAAACAACCAGCTGACCACCTTGCAGGTGGCTGACCAGTTGGAGTCCCGCGGGATTCTTTATGCCCCGGACTACGTGATCAATGCCGGTGGTTTGATCTACGTGGCAATGAAGCACCGCGGCGAGGAGCTGGGTACCATCACCGCGCACCTGGCGCGCATCCCGACGCGCCTGACCGAGGTGTTTGCCCACGCCCAGGCCGAAAAGCGCTCACCAGCGCGCGTGGCGCAGATGCTGGCCGAGCGGTTGCTATACGGCTGACGCTGCACGCCGGCCCCGCCGCCGCAGATCATTGGGCCGCGTCAGTTTCCAACAACTCACTCAAGGCGTCCGGCTGGCTCTTGAATGCCCGCGCGAACACGTCGCGGTTCTTCGCCATGTAAATGCCAGCTTCCTCGACCTGCTGCTCGGACAGCGAAGGCACCGCCTTCTGCAGCACCTCGGCCAGTCGCTCGGCCAGTTCGAGCATCTTGTCGTGACGATCTGCTTCGGCCTTATCCATGAACAAGCGCTCCGGGTCGCGGCTGCTGCGGTACACCACTTCGACGGCCATTCATCACCTCTGTGCCTTTTTGCGGTTGGTTGAACGATTACTGTATGCGCATACAGTAATGGCAATCGCACCTCAGGTGCAACCCTTGCCGCAAAAAAGCGTAGCCCACAGGTGCCTTGCGGCAATTGGCCGCCTTCCAAAGCAGGGGCCTGGCCCTTTAACTGCATGGCACAAGCGTCACATGCGTGACGCACCATCCTTCATGTCGTATCGGGGAATCGCACATCGTGAACATCAAATGGGCAGAAAAGCTGCGCAAGGGCCTGCACGGCTCGGCCGACTCGCTGGGCAATCTGTGTGTAGAAGGGTTCCACTACCTTGCCCTGTTCGGCATCGGCGCCATTACCGCCTACGCGGCGGTGATGACGTTCCTGGACATGCTCGGCAAGGGTGGCATCAGCGTCGATGACATTCTGTTGCTGTTCATCTACCTGGAGCTCGGGGCGATGGTCGGGATCTATTTCAAGACCAACCACATGCCTATCCGCTTCCTGCTGTATGTGGCGATCACCGCGCTGACGCGCCTGCTGATCGGTGATGTGTCGCACCACAAGGCGCCGGATGAGGGGCTGCTGTACCTGTGCGGGGGCATCCTGCTGCTGGCGTTTTCGATCCTGGTGGTGCGCTACGCCTCCTACCGTTACCCCTCGACCAAGGTGCTGGACGCCAATGGCAAGGCAGTGGAAGACGGCAAGTAGCCGTCAGTTGGCGATGGCGTGACTTGGCTGCTGGCGCGGGTCGCGGGTGAGGGCGGCCAGCACCTGCAAAGGGTTCTGCCCCAGTTCGATGGCCAGGCCCAGGCGGATGCTGTCGATCACCCGCTGCAGGCGCACCGGGTCGTTGCGCTGGGCCTGGGTGATCAGGCGCTTGGCGACCACGCCGGCATCATCGGACAAGGTCAGCATGATGCTGCCGTCCAGGCGCTCGATGCTCAGGTTGACGCGGTACTCGGGGGCGAAGGCGGCGCTGATCTGCTCGAATGGATTGTTCATGGTCTGGGCCTGCAATAGGTGATTGCAGGAATTGACCGGGTAGGTGCCGGGTTGGTTCAGGGCATTTGATCGGTAGCCTGGCATCAACAGGGCAAGGCAATTAGCCACTAGTGTGGCTACACTCTTTTGACCAAAGCCGCGATGGCTGGCCTCTGGCCTGCAAAGGAGTGCCCGTGGTTCCCTCTTCCGCTGCCCGGCAGCGTGGCGCGATCGGCCTGATGGCGGTTACCACACTGGCGCTGGCCTTGCTGTTCATGCTGGTAGCGGTGGACAGCGGCCGTCTTTACCTTGAGCAGCGCAAGTTGCAACGTATCGCCGACATGGCCGCGCTGGAGGCTGCTGGCCAGTCTGCCGTGTGCACCGGCAATGGCCCACAGGCCACGGCCATTGCCAGCATCGCCGCGGCCCGCAACGGCCACACGCCCGGCAGCCCGGTGGTGGCCAGCTGCGGTTA
This sequence comes from Pseudomonas sp. NPDC089758, assembly GCF_044748705.1. Classification (NCBI taxonomy): domain Bacteria; kingdom Pseudomonadati; phylum Pseudomonadota; class Gammaproteobacteria; order Pseudomonadales; family Pseudomonadaceae; genus Pseudomonas; species Pseudomonas sp. NPDC089758. The sequence continues at coordinate 143,871 of NZ_JBIVGN010000010.1, read as the reverse complement.
CCTGCAGACCGGTGCCAACAGCCTGCGCACCTTCACCCATGACAACACCCGTAACGAAGCGATAAGGGTCGATGTCAGCAACACCGTCACCACCAGTTTCGCCGCCGGCATCTACCTCCTGACCCAAGGGGGGGAGGTGCCGCTGACCACGACCTTGCAGGCCCATGCTGTGGCATCGAAACCCTCGCCGCCACAGGCCATGCTGAGCATTCGCACTACGTTGGCTACGGTGAACTCGCAACAGTCGGTGTTGCTCGATGGCTTGCTCGGCGCCTTGGGTGGCAACGTGCAGCTTGGCCTGGCGGGCTGGAGCGGTATCGCCGCAACCGACCTCAACCTGCTCGATTACCTCGACCAGTTGGCTGTCGACCTGCAATTGACCGTCGGCGACTACCAGCAGCTAGTCAATGCCGACGCCACCGCCACACAATTGCTGGAAGCGGCGGTCAAGGTGCTTGAGCAAAGCGGCGCCGCCGCCGATGTCGTCACCAACCTGGGCAAGGTCGCCCTGGGTGCCGGCAACAGCACCTTGCTGCAACTGGGCGAGATTCTCGATATTCAGAACGGTACTGCCCAAGCAGGGCTGGACGCCAGCATCCAGCTGCTGCAGCTGGTGCAGGGGGTGATCCAGCTGGCGGCGAGCGAAAGCGCAGCCACTGCAGACTTGCCGCTCAGCGTGCTCGGCCTGGTCAACGGTCGGGTGCGGCTGAAGGTGATCGAGCCGCAACAGGTCTCGGCGGTCGGCGACCCGCGTACGGATGAACTGAGGGTTCACACGGCTCAGGTACGGGCGATGATTTCCCTCGACCTGCCGCTGCTCAGCGGGGTTTTCGGCTTGGCCAATGCCGTGCTCGACCTTGTCTCGCCGCTGACCAACGTGCTCAATAACCTGCTCAGCCTGAACCTGGCTTCGACACTGGAGTCGGTGCTGTGTCTGCTGGGTGTGCCGTGCACTGTCACCGACATCGTGCTCGTGCCAGACAGGCTTCAGCTCGACATTGGCCTTGAGGTCGCCGAAGCCACGGCGCGCCTCGACCCGCAGTCCCCTGACACGTTCAGGTGCTCGCCCAAGCGTTTGACCGTTCAGGCTCAGAGCGCTGCCGCCAAGCTGGCGGTGGGCCGCTTCGAATCCGCTGATGCGTTCTTCACCACCGGCACGACCGCAGTCAAGGCCCTGCCATTGGTCGATATCGGCACCATGCGCTGCACCAAGTTGCTGATACTCGGCACCTGCCAAAGCCGAATACCTTACGCCGGTGGTGGCCTTGGCCTGCGGGTCGACAGCAAATTGCTGGGCAGTGGCCCGGTAGAGCGCCCGTTGCTGTTCCAGGGGCCGGGCAGCGAACCGCCCAATATCGGCCAGCCCGCGGCCTACATGAACATGCGCCCCGCCAATGACAATGTGGTCGGCAGCCTCAGCGATACCTTGCTGGGCGTCCAGCTCCAGGCCTTCAAACCCACTGCCAACAGTGGCCTTGGCGAGGTGTTGGTGATTGCCGGTAACGTGCTCGGTGCGGTCAAAGGCATCATCGAACCGTTGATAAGCGGGTTGCTCAGCCCGCTGCTCGACCCCTTGGTCAATGTGCTGTTGAAGGTGCTGGGAATCGACCTGGTCAATACCGACGTCGGCGCCAACCTCAGTTGCGCCACCGGCCGAGCTCAGTTGATGTTGTAGATGGGCAGCAATACCCGGAAGCAGGCGCCGTCAGCCCCATTGAGCGCTTCGAGCCTGCCACCCATGGCCTCGACGATGCCGAAGCTCACCGACAACCCCAGCCCGGTACCCACGCCAGCAGGCTTGGTGGTGAAGAACGGCTCGAAGATGCGCGCGATCAGACGCGGGTCGATACCCCCGGCGTTGTCGTCCACCTGCAGGCACAGTTGCCCTTGCTCGATACGCTGGCAGATGCCGATTCGGGGGCTGACCACCTGACGCTCGAGCAACGCATCCCGGGCGTTGACCATCAGGTTGATCAGCACCTGCTCGAGCTGGTCCTCATGCCCTTGCACCTCCGGGCAGAAGTCCGGCGCTTCGATCTGCAAGGCGACACCTTTACCGCGCAACCCTTCACCCAGCAACGCTACGGCGCCATCCACCGCCGTCCACGCCGCAAACACCTCGTGCTCAAGCGCAGAGCGCCGCCCATAGGTGCGCATATGCTCCACCAGCCTGGCCACACGCCCCACCTGTGCATCGATGCGCTGCAGCTTGCCTTGCAGGTATTCGACGTCGAGCACTCCGCTTTCCACGCGCTTGAGGGTATTGGCGATGGCCAGGCGCATCACGTTCAGCGGCTGGTTGATTTCATGCACCAGCCCTGTCGCCAACTCACCGAGCGTGGCCATCTTCGCGCCCTGCATCAGTTGTTGCTGGCTTTGCCTGACCTGCGTGTTGTCGCGCCCCACTGCCTGCACTTCCAGCAGCCGGCCCTGCTCATCGAACAACCCACGCTCGGCCCACACCCACCAGGCATGCCTGTGCCCTGGCAGTTGCAGGCAGATCTCCGCGCTGCCCAGCGGCTGCTCGGGGGTCAGCGCGGCCAGGCGCTGCAGGAATGCAAGGCGCTGGGCTTCTGACATCCATTGGCCCAGGTTCATCTCGCGCAATTGCTCAGGGGCGCACTCCAGCTGGTCGGCGAGCGGCCGGTTGCCGAACAGCAATTGCAGGTCCGGGGTGTAGCGGCAGATCATCGCGGGTGAATCCTCCACCAGTACCCGGTAGCGTTCCTCACTCTGGCGCACACGCTCGGCAGCTTCGGTCGCTTCGCTGACATCAAGCCACAGGCCGACCACCTCGACCGGCTGGCCCAGGTCGTCACGCAACAGGCGGGCTTCGTCCAGCACCCAGTGGTAGCCACCCAGTTGATCGCGCAGGCGATAGCGGCTGCGTACCTGGCCATCGCGCAACAGCGTACGTGTTCGTTCAAGCCACAGTGCCTGGTCGTGCGGGTGTACCGCCTGGCCTGGCTGGCGCGCCAGTTCGCTATCTTTGGGCCAGCCCAGCATCGGCGTCAGGCTGGCGCTGAAAAATTCGCTGTGCAGCGCGCCCTCGCTACAGCGCTGGATATAGATCACCGCAGGCGAGCTGGCGATCAGGTTCTCCAGCCGGGCGCGCGCGGCGCTGGCCTGAAGTTCCTGGGCTTTCAGTGCGCTGATGTCGAGCACAAAGCCTTGCCCCTGCCCGCCGTGCAACTGCCCGACCCAGTGCAGCCAGCGCGGCGCGGCAGCACTGTCGGCTGCGAGCAGGCGCACGTTCAGGCTCAATGCAGCACCGTAGCGCAGTTGCTCCAGGGCCATTTGCGCAGCCTCCCGATCAGCCGGATGCAGGCGCGCCAGCCATTGCTCGAGGCTTACCGTAGCAGGCAGGTCAAGGCTGGCGGCCAGGGCCGGATCGAACTGCAGCAGCCCTTGACCGGGCCATTGCCACCAGCCTGCGCCCAGTTGCTGTTGCAACTCGTCCAGATGGCGCGAGCGCTGCTGCAACTGGTGTTGGCGCAGGCGCGCCAGCAGCGGTTCGAGCAAGGCTTGCAACAGCGCCTTGGCCGCCTCTGGCGCAGGTACCGACGGCGCGCCCGCACACAGCAACCAGGCCTGAACTTCATGGCCGTGGCTGTAAGGCACAAGGAACAGCGGTAACCCAGCGCACGTCGCTCGCCAGTGCGGCAAGTCCGGCGCGACCTGCTGAAAGTGGGCGGGAAGCGCCTGCAGCCACGGCTGCAGGCGTTGGTCATCGGGCCAAGGCCAGTCGTTTTCGCTGCAGGTATAGGCGCGCCAGCGCGCTTGGTCCGCCAACATCAGGCGTACCGAACCGGCGTGCCAGTGCTCGGCCAGGCGCAGCAGTTGCTCGGCGGTCGTCTGCGTCAGCCACGCTTCGCTGCAGTCACGCACGGCCTGGCCGACCTCTGCGGCCAGCTGGCGCTGGGTCAGCCACTGCTCCTGCTGAGCGCCTTGGCGCAGCAGGTCGCTGATATCGAACAGCTGCAGCATCCAGCCGATCGCCTGGTGTTGCAGCCAGCCGCGGGTCTGCAGGGCGTGGCCGTGCACGGTGTGGAAATCCAGATCCAGCGCTTGCCCTTGCCAATCGGCAGGCACGCCTTCGAGGGCCAGCCAGCTGTGCCGATACAGGTAGTCGTGTATTCGCGCCTGGGCGTGGGCAGGTACGGCCAGCAGCGTGCGCAAGGGCCCGGCCAGGCGCAGCACGTGCCCGTGATCGTCCAGCCACACCTGCAGGCCCACCGCCTGCGGCATCTGCGCGGCAGGGCTGCCCAGCCAGCGATCGAACAGGCCGCTCACAGTTGCAGGCTCGCTTCGGCCCGCAAGCTCTCAGGCAAGCGGGGCACTTCGCCAATCAGCGGTATCACCAGCATCGGCAATACGTTGTGCAGTTTCCTTTTCGGATAATTGATCGTCACTTTCAGCAGCTTGTCATCATCCACGCTCACCTGTGCATCGGCCGGCTGGAAGTCCAGTGCCTCGGGCATCCAGGCCAACTGCTCACGGATCACGGCGTGGGCAAGCGCCTGCACATCGTCGTCATAGCTTTCGCTGCTCGGGTCCAGGGCCACGCAGCGGCGTACGGCCTCGCTGCTGGCCTGGTTGAACGACTGCAGCATCAGCATTGGCAGGGTGTAGCTGACCAGGCCGTAGAACACGGTGAAAAAGATCATGAAAACGGCGACGAACTCGATGGCTGCTGCGCCTTTTTGCCGTGCTGGCGGGCCTGCTTGCATGATTGCGTCTACCCTGACGAGGAGTCCTGAGTTACAGCATAGAAGCCTTCGACGAACAGGGATGGCCAATTGCCAATATCCAGTATCGCCTTGCTGCTGTGGCTTGCCGTGTGCAGCGGGCAAGATGTCCGCGAACGGCAGATTTCCAACCTTCTGACCCTGGGGGTGGCAGCCTGTGCGCTGGTATGGCTGGTGGCTACCGGGCACAGCTGGATCGGCGCCCGGGCCAGTGATGCCGGCTGGGCACTGGCGATCGTGTTGCTGCTCACATTGCCTGGCTACATGATGGGGCGTTTCGGTGCCGGTGACGTCAAGTTGCTCGGCGCGCTGGGGTTGGCCACCAGCCAGGCCTACGTGCTCGGTACGTTCATCGGTGCCGGGGGCTCCATGCTTATCTGGGCGCTGTTGCGACGCGGGACGCGGCGCAGGGCAGGGCAGGCGCCTGAAACGCAGCCATTTGCGCCCTTTGTGCTGGTGGGCTTTTTGCTGGCCTGCGTGTGCCTGCACTGAGCGTGCCCTGGCCTGGTCAGTTGTTGGACTCGGTCACCTTGGTCCAGCGATAGAAATCCGGAATGGCGTACTTGTAGGTTTCCAGCCAGCGCTGCTTGGACAGGTCGCGCTCGCGCGCCGTCTGCACCTGCAGGCGGTTGGACGCCTGTTCGCCACTGGACTGCACCCGCAGCAGCGCTTCGGTCGCCGTTTGCGCAGGCGGTTGCTGGCGTGGGTAATCCTCTGCCCAGGCCATGGAGAAACCGGTGCAGCAGGCCAGCAGCATCACATACCTGATCATGACCTTCTCCTTCGCTCAGTTGACCATCACACGTTCGCCACCGGCCGAGGCTATCGGCCCGCGCCCGGTGGCTTTGATCTGGCTGGCGCGGGCCTGGGCCTGGGCGAACTGCGCCGGCTTGAGGCGCAGGCGGCCGACCAGGTCGGTGGCTTGCTGCCAGTTGTCTTGCAGCAGCGCCAAGGTCACCAGGTTGACGGCGGGCAGCGAGTTGTCCTCCTTGAGCTCGATGGCGGTCAGGAATTCGAAGCGTGCCTGTTCATACCTGCCCAGGTTCATCAGCACTACACCCAGGTCATTGCGAATGCGCTCATCGGTCGGTGCCAGCCGTGCCGCGCGCTGCAGGTTCTGCAAGGCCTGCACGTCATCGCCGCGGGCCGAGGCGAGCTGGCCCAGGCCATGCTCACCCTCGGCCGCGAGGCAGCCGCCGAGCAAGCTGCGGTACAGCGGTTCTGCTTCGCTGCGCCCCAGCAGGCGCGAGACCCTGGCCTTGCGCAAGCGTACCTGGTCAAGGGTGTTGGGCAACTGCTCCAGGTGCGCCAGGCTGGCGTGCGGGCGGCCATCGTTGAGCATCTCGTCCGCCAGGTTCAGTGCCAGTTGCTGGTCGGCGTCCGGCTTAGCGCAGCTTGAGGTGCCGAACCACTGCCCGAGCCCGCCAGGCTGCTGGCCGGCGCAGCCCGTCAGCAATAGCAGGCCGGTGAACAACAGGGTCGCTTTCATCCGTTACTCCCTAGGGCCCCAAGGCCCGCGTCAAGGCGGAAAAACCCGGCCCGGCCAGGACGATGAGCAATGCCGGGAAGAGAAATACCATCATCACCGCCGACATCTTCGCCGACATCTTCGAAACCCGCTCCTGCATGCGTGTCAGGCGCCGGTCGTCGAGCAGATCCTTGAGTGCGAGCAGCGACTTCATCGCGCCGCTGCCCTGTACCAGCAACTGCTGAAGGATTACGCAGGTATCGATGAATTCATCCACGGCCAACAGGCGTGCGGTCTTGTCCAGTTCCGGGCCGAGCGCCAGGCCCGAGTCCACCCGTTGCAGCACCAGGCGTAGCTCTTCGCTGATTTCCGGGAGCAGCGCCCGGCCTTCCTGGCTCAGTACCCGCAACGCCTGCTCTACGGCCAGGCCTGTCTCGAACAGAATACGCAGCAGCGGAATCATCAGGCTGACTTCCAGGGCGATCCGTTGCTGGCGCTGCCGGGCGGCCATTGCCAGCAAGCGTTTGGGCAACAGGTAGCTGGCACCCAAGGCAAACAGCGGCCAGACCAGCCAGTGTGTGCCCGCACCGCCCAGTGCGGCTTGCTGCAGGATCAAGGTCAGGACGACCGCCACCAGCGGCAGCCCCAGTTGCAGGGCAGCGAACAGCGCCCGCTGGCGGCTGCGGCGCCAGCCGACCCGGTCGAGCAGGGCCTGGGTTTCACCGTCGAGTTTCTGCAGGCGCTGCCCCAGGGGGCTGTTGCCCAGCCAGTGCAGCCAGTTCCCCAGGCGCTCCTCGCGCGCCAGCCGCCCCTGCAGCCTGCGCGTGACCAGGTAACGGGCACGCAGCTGACGGGCCGCCTGCAAGCCCAGCAAGCCGGCGGCGATGAACAGGCACACGGCACAAAGCAACAAGGCCATGGTCAGAGGCTCCTCATCATGCGCCACAGCACCAGGCAGCCGACCACCTGCAGGGCGAAGGCGAGCAGCAACATCATCTGGCCGCCGCTGTCTTGCCACAGGGTCAGCAGGTACTGCGGGTTGGCCATCAGGAAGTAGCCGACCATGCACAGCGGCAAGGCGCCGAGGATCATCGCTGTGATGCGGGTTTCGCCGGTCATCGCCTTGAGCTGGCGGCTGCCTTGTTCGCGCTCGCGGATCAGCTTGATCAGGTTCTCCATCAGCTCGCTGGTGTTGCCGCCGTAGCGCTGGTTGATGCGCAGCCCCATGGCGAACAGGCGCAACTCATCCTGGTTGTAGAGCTCGGCCAGTTCGTTGACCGCATCGTCGAGCGGTACGCCCAGCTGCACGCTGCGCCGTACCCGGGTCATGGTCGAGCGCAGCGGCTCGCGCGAGCCGTCGATACCTCCGAGTAGCGCATCATTGAGGGTTCGCCCGGCCTTGAGGCTGCGCACGCTGTAGTCCAGCAGTGCGGGCAGTTGCGCGACAAGCTGCTGCACACGCCGCCGGCATAGCCAGCTGAGGGTGAAATAGCCGAGCAGCGGCAGGCTCACCAGCACCATCAGCCCGGCCACCCACCCGGCGCCCAGCAGCGCCACCAGCGCCAGGCCCAGCCAGGCCAGCAGCCAGCGCTGCGGTTGCCAGTCGGTGGCGCCAAGCCCGGCCCGTTGCAAGAGCGGCTCGAGCCAGTCGCGCCGTGCGTTGGCGCTGCGGGCCAACTCAAAGGCCCGCCCCAGGCGCTGGAGAATGCGCTGTTCGCTGCGCTTGTACAGGCCTAGGCGAAACAGCATCAGGGAGACGCCCAGCAACAGGGGCGCCAGCGCCAGCAGCAGGGGGCCGGTCATTGCACACCTTCATGGCGCAGTTTGCTCCCCGCCGGGTTCGGCGCCTCCCGTAGAAACACGTTGCCACCGCGGCGGTCGAGGCGGAACAGTGTGCTGGTCACGTACACGTCATCACGCACGCCGACCACTTCCAGGATTTCACTGACGCAGCGGCGCCCGTCGGGCAGGCGCGCCAGCTGGATCACCACGTCCAGTGCCGCGCAGATCATCTGCCGCAAGGTCTTCTCGGCGATTTGCCGCCCGCTCAGGCCAACCAGGGTTTCCAGGCGCAGCAAGGCGTCCTGCGCGGTGTTGGCGTGCACCGTACTCATCGAGCCATCGTGGCCGGTGTTCATCGCCGTGAGTACATCCAGCACCTCGGTTCCGCGGATTTCGCCGAGGATGATACGGTCCGGGCGCATGCGCAGGGCGTTGCGGATCAGCTCGCTGGCCTTGATCTCGCCATGCCCCTCGGCATTTGGCGGGCGGGTTTCCAGGCGTACCACGTGGGGATGGTGCAGTTGCAGTTCGGCGACGTCTTCGATGGTCACCAGGCGCTCGCGTGGGGCGATCATCTGGCTGAGGATGTTCAGCAGGGTGGTCTTGCCGGTGCCGGTGCCGCCGCTGACCAGGATGTTGCAGCGCCGGCCCACGGCGCGTTCGAGGAAGTCGAAGATAGGTTGGTCGATGGCACGGGTGGCGAGCAGGTCGGCGCTTTTGAGCATGTCCTGGCGGAATTTGCGGATCGACAGGCATGGGCCGTCCAAGGCCACCGGTGGAATGATCGCATTGACCCGGCTGCCGTCGGGCAGGCGCGCGTCGACCATCGGCGACGATTCATCCAGGCGCCTTCCGAGCGGTGCGAGGATGCGCTGCATGACGCGCTCGACGTGGTGGGCATCGATGAAACGCAGGTCAGTCTGTTGCAGTTGCCCGCCGCGCTCGACAAACACCCTGTGCGGTCCGTTGACCAGGATTTCGGTGACACTGGCATCACGCAGCAGCACCTCCAGCGGCCCGAACCCGGTCAGCTCATCGACCAGTTCTTCGGCCAGGCGCTCCATTTCATAGCGTGACATCGCCAGGCGCAGGCGGGCTACGTAATCGCCCACCTGCTCCAGGACAAATTGCGTCAGTGCCGGGCGCGCGCCTTCGAGCAGGTTGCGGCCGCTGTCTTCGATGGCATCGATGGCAAAACGGTGCAGTGCACGCTTGAGCGCATACGGGTCGCCCGAGGCATGCTGAGGGCCGCCGAAGGGTTGGTCGCCGTTCATTTGCTACCCCATAGCCGGCGCAGCCAGGTAAAGGCCGGTGGCGCAAGGTTCTCCGAGCGCTGCGCCAAGCGCTCACCCAGGCTGCGCAGGGCCTGGGTCAGGTTTTCCCGCGGTGCCAGCTCGAACAGGCTCAGGCCCTGGTTTTTCACGTTCAGCCGTACTTCGGGGCTGTCAGGCATGACTTTGAGCAGGGGCAGGCCGTAGCGCTTGGCCAGGCTCTCGGCATCCGGCGCGACATTGCTCAGGTAGCGGTCGACCAGCAGGCTGGCATGCTCCAGCTTGATGCCATGATCGCGCCACAGCTCCAGCACTTCGAGGTTGCGCCGGCAGTCGAGGATGTTCTGGTCGGTATAGATGATGAGCTTGTCGCAATGGCTGATGATGGTGCGCAGGGCCTCGCTGTCGGCATGCCCGGTCAGGTTCACGACGATGTGCTGAAAGTGCTGGCGCAGTGCGCTGAGCAGCATGTACAGCTCGGCGGCACTGGTCTTGCGCAGAGGTTCGTCATCTTCGGCGAAGGTCAGCAGGCGCAGGCCTTTCTTGTCGCGGGTGAAAGCGCTGTCGATCAGGGTGGTGTCGAGCCGGCGCAGGTGGCGCAGGGCATCGCCGAAGTAAAACGACGCCTCCAGCCCCAGTAGCGCCAGGCTGTCGCCACGTGGCATGCCCAGGTCCAGCAGCAGGGTCTGCTGGCCGCTTTCCTGGACCACCCGCGCCAGATGCGTGGTCAGCAGCGCACCGTCGGCACCGGTCTGCACGCCGTACAGCACGGTCAGGCCGCCCAGGCTGGGGTTGTTGGTGACGGTGGGCATGCGTTTGCCCAAGCGCCGGACCAGCCCGGCCACTTCACTGGCCCGCGATCCGTAGGCGACGAAATCGCGGGCGCCGGCACGCATGGCGTGCAGCACCAGCTGATTGTCCATGCCATCACCCAGGGCGACGATCGCAAGCAGCGGCTTGGCCTCGAGCACGCCTTCGATCAGTGCGCACTGGTTGACCAGTTGCTCACGGTCCAGGCCGATGAACACCAAGGTGCTGAACGTCGCATTGATCAGCGCCAGCAGCTCGTCGAGGCTGCCGTCACTGGCACCGATCACCTGGCCTTGGGGTGCCAGCGCGCTCTGGAGCCACTGCAGGTCTTCTTCGTTGCGGGTGATGCCCAGAAACGTCTGGTTGAGGCTCTCGTTCATCGTGATAACCCGCTTTGGCCATCGAAGTTGCCGTTTTCCATGAAGAACAGCCGGCCCCAGCTGGGGTCGTAGGTGCGCAACCCTTCACCGGGCAGTTCCGGCAGGCGGGCATTGGCCGCCAGCGGTTGAACCAGATGCGGGGTGACGATCATCAGTAGCTCGGTTTCCTCACGTACCAGGGCCGATTGCCGGAAGAACGCGCCAAGGATCGGCAGGTTGCCCAGCCCGGGCAGCTTGTCCACCGCCGAACGGGTGTTGTTGCCGACCAGGCCGCTGATGATGAAACTCTCGCCATCGGCCAGGGAAATGCTGGTATCGGTGCGCCGTATGCTCAGCCCCGGTACGCTCGTGCCGGCAATGGTCACCGCGTTGGTGTAATCCAGCTCGCTGACCTCAGGCGCTACCTTCAGGGTGATGCGGTCGCGGCTGATCACGGTCGGCGTCAGGGCCAGGCGCACACCGAACTCCTTGTACTCGATCGAGACGTTGTCGCTGCCGGCGCTGGGTACCGGGATCGGTATCTCGCCACCGGCCAGAAAGCTTGCCGTCAGGCCGCTGAGCACGGTGAGGCTGGGGCGCGCCAGGGTGTAGGCGAAGCCGCTGTTCTCCAGTGCATTGATGGCTGCCAGGAAACGGCTGCTGCCGCCGCCCCAGACAATGTTGAACACGCCGTCGTTGAGCGGGATCTGCGGCGAGGTGACAGGCACGGCGCCCGGCGTCACCGATGTGCCTGGCACGGTGCCCGGCGACCCGATCAGGCTGTTGTTCGAGCCGCTGAAGAATAGGCGCGCGCCGGCTTCCTTGTACTTGGTGCGGCGCACCTCGACGAAGCGGATATCGGCCTGCACCTGGCTCGGCAACGCCGGATCCAGCGACGGTGGCAGGCCCGTTTCGGCCATGGCGGCGCTGGCCTGGCCGTTGACGAACAGCATGGCCCGGTGTGGCGCGGGGGCGCAGGCCGTCCACAGCATGAGCGTGGTATTGCCCTGGCCCACGGCGGTCACCAGTACGGCGCGGTCACCGCTGGGTTGCACATCGGCAACGTTGGGGTCGCCGACGGCAGCCCGGGTGATCGCCAGCGGCAAGCGCAATTCTTGCTGCAGGCCTTGATCGATTTCGATCACTGAAGGCAGTTGGGCAAAGGCTTCGCAGCCTTTGCTGGCGCCATCGGCGTTCGGCAACAGCGCCATCATGAGCAAGGCCAGGCATGTGTGGCTGGCGAACCGTTTTGCACTGCAACGCTCGGAACTGCGCATACTGCATCCTTGCCTTGTCAGGGGGTCTTGTCGGCGTCCGCGGCCTGTGCGCCACGGATGATCTGCATGCTCGCAACGGCTGCAGCGGTAGAGGCGGTTTTGGCCAACGGGGCCTGGGAAAGCTGGCTGAACCGATAGAGTTCGCGGTTGATGGTTTCTGCCTGAGGCTTGCTATCCGCTTCGGCCCAGTAGCGGGCCAGCCGCTGCTCGGCGGCACTGCGCACGGCCAGGCGCAGGGTGCCTACCTGGGCTGCCAGCATCAGGCGGCTGGCCAAGGCTTCAGGAACGGCCAGCACCACGGTGTGGGTGCTGGCCGGGTTGCTTGGGCGCGCCTGTTCGCGTCGGGCCTTGAGTTCCTCGGCGGTCAGTGCCGGGCGACCGTCATTAGTAACGCCCATCTGTTCGCCGACGCTCAGCACGCGCAGGGCCGGCAACACCACCTGGGCAGAGGATTGTGGGTTGTTGGCCTCTTCGCGCAGGTACAGCAGCACGTCGACAAAATCACCTGGGTACAGTTGCCCGGCTGCGCCGACCACTTCGTCCACGCCGACCGCCACGGCCCGTTCGTGGGCACGGATCATCCGTGCCAGCGGTCCGCCAGGCTGGAAGCTCGATTCGTCCAGCCAGCTACCTGCCGCCAGTGGCCTGGCGCTGCTGCGTCCGATCACCTGGTCTACGTGCTGGAAGGCCCCGTCAGGCACCACCTGCAAGCGCTCGAGCAGCACGTCGTCTGCAGTCAGAGGCGTATTGGCCGGCAGCGCCTTGCGCAGCACGACGATAGGGAAGCGCTGGGGCTCGGGCGGTTTTGGGGTGGGCGCGGCAACCACGGCTGCCGGCTGTTCGGCGACAGGGGCTACTGGCTGGGGTGGTGCAGCAGGGCGGCTGAGCACCACGCCCCAATAGCCTGCCAGCAGTGCGCCGATCAGGAAAAGTGCAGCCAGAATCATGGTCAAGCGACTGCTCATGTCTGGCCTCCGTGCACATGGTCGGGTGGTGGCAAAAAGTTACTATTTCGCTATTGCACGGTAGCCCACCCATTGCCATTCGCCATTAGCCGCTCGCGTTTTTTTTACGCCTGAATGTAAAACCAATTAAAACAATCAGTTGATGAAATCGACGGCTTTAATGCTTTTGGATTATCACCTGTTGAATAATGCTTTTTTATATTTGCGGACGGCGCCAGCTTGGCAATCCTTTGATGGCAAACAGGCGTCACTTTGACACCATTGTCGCCGGCGATGTCGCCGCAAGGAGCTGGTCATGTTGCTGAAACAGGTCATCCTTCACTGCAAACAATTCCTGCGTCGCAAAGACGGCGCTTCGGGCATCGAGTACGCGGTCATCGCGGCAATGGTGGCGGTGGTGCTGGCGGGTTTCGTCACGCCCATCTCGACCCAGATCACGGCGATGTTCACCGCGATCCAGGGGGCGCTTTAATCCCTAACCCTACGATGTTCAACGCCTCACCGGGCCAGGTGTCCAGGAGCCGCACATGCAGAACTCGCCCTCGCGTCAGCAGATTCTTCTGGTCGATGACGAGCAAGAGCATCTACTTGAGTTGGCCGAACTCCTCGAGAGCGAGGGGTACTACTGCCATACGGCAGGCTCGGTGAAAGCTGCACTGCAACTGCTCACCCGGTATCCGGACGTTGCCTTGGTCATCACTGATCTGCGCATGCCGGAGGAAAGCGGCATCGATTTGATCCAGCGCTTGCGCGACCATACGGCCCGCCAGCATTTGCCGGTGATCGTCATGTCGGGCCACGCCGGTGCAGACGACCTCAGCGACCTGCTGCGCCTGCAGGTGCTGGATTTCTTCCGCAAGCCCATCTATTATGCACGGTTGCTGGAGACACTGGACAACCTGTTCCCGCAACCGTTGTTGCAGGTTGCCAAGTACTGACTCCACGCAGCGAGAGCAGAAACGAAAACGCCCGGCACATGGCCGGGCGTTATGGTTACTGGCAAGGATCAGGCGTCTGGGTCATTGAGCTCCAGTACACCGCGCTTGCTGCGCAGCTTGCCGTAGAAATGATCCAGCGCATTGTTCAGCTTGCTGGCTGCCCCATCCACGGCCTGGTCCAGCGAAGCGGCGGTATGGGTCACGGAAATCGGTTGATGGCCTTTGGGGCGAGCCTCCATCTGGCAGCGTTTGTCATGCGGCCCGGGCTTGGCGCCGTTCTCGTCGCGCAGGTGCACCTCGATGCGGGTGAGGTCCTCCTCGTAACGTTCGAGCGTGGTTTGCAGCGTACTGCGGACCCACTCGTTGAGACGGATGTTGCCTTCGATATGGTTGCTGCTGTTGACCTGGATTTGCATGATTCAATCCTTATTCAGCTTGCTCGCATGGAGGCGTGCCTAGGCCCTTGAGGCCCTTGGTAATTCTTCGCCTCTTGACTCTAAGGTCAGGCAACCGAAGCCTGAATTCAAGCCCTTCGTGAAAATAAATGTTCTGTTGCAATTGGCATCGCAAAGGCTACGGGGCTGCCCTTGACGAGCGAAGGCCTGCTCAAAACCCTGTGGCCTTTCAGACTTTGCTTATGCGAATTGAAATCATTACTATTGCAACCCCAACGTTTCCCGGACCACCGCCATGAAGCGCAATGCCGCCGGACTGCCCCTGAGCTACCGCCTGGCCGTGACCTCACGCTGCCTGGCTGCGGTGCTGGGCGGATACCTGCTGGCGTCCATGGCCAGCGTCTGCATCACCCTGCTGGCGCCGTTGCCGCAAGTCGACGCGGCCATGACCGGCATGATGTTGTCGTTCGTCTTCTACCTGCTGGCCTTCATCTGGTGTTTCGCCTGTCGCAGCGCCGCGCTTGCCTGGCTGGGCGTGTTGCTGCCGAGCCTGCTGCTGGCGCTGATCAGCGGGTTCGCCTATTGGCTGAGAAACCCATGAAGGATGGTTTCCGCCAGGCGATGGCCTGGTTGCACACCTGGACCGGGCTTATTTTCGGCTGGCTGCTATTCGCTATCTTCCTGACCGGCACGCTGTCGTATTTCAAGGAAGAGATCAGCCACTGGACACAGCCTGAAGTCCGCCGCCACGCACTCGACCCGGTGGCGAGCCTGGGCCTGGCTCAGCGCTACCTGGAGGCCAACGCGGCACATTCCGGCAACTGGATGATCCGCTTGCCCAGCGAGCGCAAAGCCGCGTTGAGCGTCGGTTGGCGTGACCCAGATGGCGGGCGCCGTGGCTTTGTCAGCAAGCAACTCGACGCCCAGACCGGGCAGCCCGTAGAGGCCCGGGACAGCCGCGGCGGCGAATTCTTCTACCGCTTCCACTTCCAGCTGCAGATGCCCTATCCCTGGGGGCGCTGGCTGGCGACCTTCTGCGCCTTCATCATGTTGCTCGGCCTCGTCACCGGGATCATCATCCACAAGAAGATCTTCAAGGAGTTCTTCACCTTCCGCCCCGGCAAGGGTCAGCGCTCGTGGCTGGACGGGCATAACGCCATCGGTGTGCTGGTGTTGCCGTTCCACCTGATGATCAGTTACAGCAGCCTGGTGATCTTCATGTACATGGTGATGCCGGCCAGCATCATGGCCAGCTATGGGGGCAATACCAACGGCTATTTCAACGACCTGTTCGGCCGTGAGGACGTGCCCAAGGTGGCCAACGTCGCTGCGCCACTGGTGCCGTTGACCAGCTTGTATGCCAAGGTTCAGGCGCAGGCCCCCGGAGCCCGCATGGGTTACATCCAGGTCCACAACCCGGGCGACCGCAACGCTCGCGTGAGCTTCGCCCAGGCTTCGGCCGACAGCATCGCCTACAAGCGCAGCGCCAACTGGATGTTCGACGGCAGCACGGGCGAACTGCTGAGCCAAGGGGCACCGGAAAGCGCTGCAATGATGACCTCGTTCAGTTTCGTCGGCCTGCACATGGGCAACTTCGCCGGGCCCTGGTTGCGCTGGCTGTACTTCGTGTTCGGGGTGGCCGGTACTGCGGTGATCGGCACGGGCCTGGTGATGTGGCTTGGCAAGCGCCAGCTCAAGCATGCCAAGCGCGAACGCATGCCCGCCGAGCTGCGCCTGGTCGAGGTGCTCAACATTGCCAGCATCAGTGGCCTGCTGCTCGCGGTGGCCGGCTTTTTCTGGGCCAACCGCTTGCTGCCTGCCGCGCTGCAAGGCCGGGCGGACTGGGAGGTGAACACGTTCTTCGTGGTCTGGCTGTTGTCGCTGGTACATGCCGTGCTGCGTCCCGGGCGTCGCGCCTGGGCCGAGCAGTTGGGGCTTGGGGCGCTGGCCTTTGCCCTGCTGCCGTTGCTCAATGCACTGACCACCGGCCAGGGCCTGAACCATAGCCTGGCCGCTGGCGACTGGGCCATGGCCGGGCTGGACCTCACGGCACTGGGCACCGGTCTGTTCCTGGCCTGGGCCGCAAGCAGGATGCTCCGTGCCCCGAAGGCTGTGGCCAAGCGTGCGCCCCGGGTGGCCAGGGCAACGGCTGAAACGGTCGAGGTGAACGGATGCTGAGCGTCGCCCTGATCGGTTTCGCCGGCTTCGCTGCCTTGTGCCTGGCGATGGAAAGGCACTTCAACGACCTGCTCGGGCGCAAGCCTGCCGCTGGCCAGTTGCGTGGCCTGCGCGTGGCGGGTTGGTCGTTGCTGCTGGCATCGCTGGCGCTGTCGGTGCACCTGCGTGGGTGGGCGCATGGCTTGGTGGAGTGGGTCGCTGTGTCGATGGCCGGGGTGACCCTGTGGGTCTTCGCCTTGCCTTACCAGCCGCGCGTGCTGCTGGGGCTGGCGGCGATCAGCCTGATAGTGGGCCCGCTATTGATCCTGTCTGGCGGATGATGCCTTGATCGAGCCTGACAGCGACGGCACCCGCGCGCGTTTCGTGCAGGTCTTCATGGCCCAGCGCGCACGCATGGAAGCCTTGGTCAGCCGGCGAGTGGGCTGCCGCGCCACGGCATCGGACCTGGTCCAGGAGCTGTTCTTGCGCTTTTGGCGGCGCCCCGAGGTCAAGGTAGAGGCGCTGGACACCTACCTGCTGCGCTGCGCCGGGAATCTGGCCATCGACCACCTGCGCAGTGAAGGCAGCCGCGAGCGTATCGCCGAAGCGTCGCTGCCCCTGGGTGAATGCCTGGCCCAGGCACCGGAGCAGGCGCTGGAGGTCAACCATGACCTGCAGCGCATCGAAGCGGCGCTGCGCGCCTTGCCTGAGCGCACCCGGCAGATCTTTTTGCTCAACCGCATCCACGGCTGCACGTATGGCGAGATCGCAAAGGCCATGCAGCTGTCCCAGAGTGCCGTGGAAAAGCATATGATGCGCGCCCTCCAAGCGTGCAAGGCCAGTGTTGCCGAGCCCGCGCCCCCGATCCCCAGGCCAGGGAGCGCCCGTCGATGAGCCGTTCAGACTTGACCACTGCTGACCCGTCGCAAGCAGCGCTGCGTTGGCTGGCCACGATCAACGAGCAGCCTGAGGTTGCGCAGAGTGGGGCGTTCAAGCGCTGGTTGCTGGCCGACCCCAGGCACCGTGAAGCCTATGCCCAGGCCCAGGCGCTGTGGCACAAGACTGCGGCACCGGCGGCACGCCTGGCCGAGGAAGAACACGCAGACCTGCAGCGATACCTGGATGCCATGGCCAAGGCGCCCGTCCCGGCGCGCTGGCGCCGCGCC
This sequence comes from Pseudomonas sp. NPDC089758, assembly GCF_044748705.1. Taxonomy (NCBI): domain Bacteria; kingdom Pseudomonadati; phylum Pseudomonadota; class Gammaproteobacteria; order Pseudomonadales; family Pseudomonadaceae; genus Pseudomonas; species Pseudomonas sp. NPDC089758. The sequence goes on along the minus strand of NZ_JBIVGN010000010.1, from coordinate 126,535 downwards.
CGCGCCCTGGCTATGGCGGCATGCCTGGTGCTGGCCGTGGGTGTTGCGGGGGGCTGGCACCCGGGGTACTGGCTGCAGGACCTGCAAGCCGATTTCAGCAGCACGGACGCCATCCGTCAGGTGACGCTGGCTGACCAGTCGCAGGTGACGCTGGACGCGGGCAGTGCCATTGCTGTCGATTTCCAGCACGGGCAGCGCCAGGTGCGGCTGTTGCATGGCGCTGCATTCTTCAAGGTCACGCACACCGGTGAGCCCTTCGTGGTACAGGCGGCGGGGGGCCAGGTGCGGGTGCTGGGCACGGAGTTCGAAGTGCGGGAGCAGGCCGAGGGTGCACAGGTCACGGTGCGCAACGGTCGAGTGGCGGTCACGCCGGCTCAGGGGCAAGCTGCCCGTGAGCTGACGGCCAACCAGCAACTGGCCTATGCCCGAGGCCTGGCGGGTGAGACTGCGCGTGTGGACAGCGACAGCCGTCTGGCCTGGCGCCAAGGCTGGGTCAACTACTACCAGGCGCCCTTGGCGCAGGTGATCGAAGACCTGGGGCGCTATTACCCGGGGCGGATCGTGCTGCTCGACAACGAGTTGGGGCAGCGCAAGGTCAGCGGCAGTTTCCCGGTGCGCGAGCCACTGGCGGCGCTGGACGGGTTGGGCAAGGTGATGGGGTTCTCGCGGCAGACGGTTCTCGGCCGGTTGACGGTCATCCGTCAAGTGTCGGTCGCGGGAAAATAATTTTCAAAAGCGGGTGAGGTAACAGGACGTGACGTCCGTGTAATGAGTGGAAGTGCGATTCATTCGCAGTCATTACCCTCTAACAGGTCAGCGTCCATGAAGTTCACCCACCGTTGCGTCCCCCTCTGGCTTGGTCTTTCTGCGCTTTCGGCCTTGGCTGCTGCCCCTGGTATCTTCGCCGCCGAACAGCTCGAACTGCACAGGTTCGCCCAGCCGAGCCAGCCCTTGCCCCTGGCGCTCAGTGCCTTCAGCCGCGCCACCGGCCAGAGCGTGGTCTACACCTTGGAACTGCCTGCCGTGCAGGCTCCGGCCCTGCAGGGTACGTTCAGTGCCGAACAGGCGCTGCAGCAGTTGCTGGGCAACGCTGGCCTGACGTGGCGCCGGGTCGACGCCCGCACGCTGACGCTCGAACCTGTGGACACCTCCGGTGCGCTCAACCTGCAGGCCACCACGGTGACCTCGCAGATGGACACCTACAGCTACCAGCCGCCGGCCAGCGCCTCGATCATGCGTGGCCAGGGCCCGTCCCAGGATATCCCCCAAGCCATCAACGTGGTCCCGGCCCAAGTCATTCGCGACCAGGCTCCGCGCAACCTGGATGATGCCCTGGCCAACGTCAGCGGCATCACCCAGGGCAACAATTTCGGTGGCACCTCCGACACGGTGATGAAGCGCGGCTTCGGCGACAACCGCGACGGTTCGATCATGCGCGACGGCATGCCCGTGGTGCAGGGGCGTAGCCTCAATGCGAGCACCGAACGGGTCGAGGTACTCAAGGGGCCGGCTTCGCTGCTTTATGGCATCCAGGACCCGGGCGGGGTGATCAACGTGGTCAGCAAGCGCCCGCAATTGCAGCAGTACAACGCCCTGAACGTGCGCGGCTCGACCTACGGCAGCGGCAAGAATGGCAGCGGCGGCGGTTTCGACAGCACCGGGGCACTGGGCGACAGCCACTTCGCCTACCGCTTGATCGTCGACCATGAAGACGAGGATTACTGGCGTAACTATGGCGTGCACCGCGAATCGCTGGTGGCGCCGTCGCTGGCCTGGCTTGGCGAGGACACCCAGGTGGTGCTGGCCTACGAGCACCGTGAATTTCTCTACCCGTTCGACCGGGGCACCGCCTTCGGCAGCAACGGGCACCCGCTGGACATTCCGGCCACGCGCCGCCTGGATGAACCCTTCAACGACATGGAAGGCCGCTCCGACCTGTATCGCCTGGAGGTCGATCACCAGTTGGCCGACGATTGGAAGCTGCACGTTGGCTACAGCTTCAACCGCGAGACTTACGACGCCAGCCAGGTGCGCGTGACCGGTGTCAACGAAACCAAGGGCACGCTCACACGCAGCATCGATGGCACCCACAACGCCATGAGTCGCGACCAGTTCGCCACCCTCAGCCTCACTGGCAACCTGGAGCTGGCCGGCATGCAGCATGACCTGCTGATGGGCATCGATCACGAGGACCGCAAGGTCTTTCGCGGCGACCTGATTCGGCAGAGCGCGCAGTCCTCCTTCAGCTATGTGAACCCGGTCTACGGCCAGGAAGTGGAGGGGAGCACGGTGCGCGCCAGCGACAGTGACCAGACCGACAAGCTGCGCACCGACGCGCTGTTCCTGCAGGACGCAGTGCACCTGGATGAGCACTGGATACTGGTGGCCGGCGCGCGCTTTCAGCAGTACGACCAATACGCTGGCCGCGGCCGGCCGTTCAAGGCCAATACCGACACCCGTGGCCAGGCCTGGGTACCGCATGCCGGCATCGTCTACAAGGTCGATGAACAGTTGTCGTTCTATGGCAGTTACAGCGAGTCGTTCAAGCCCAACTCCAGCATTGCCCCGCTGACCGGCGGCGTGGTGCTGGATTCGTCGATTGCGCCCGAAGAGGGCAAATCGTGGGAGCTGGGGGCCAAGCTCGACATGCCCGGCAGCCTGACCGGCACCCTGGCGCTGTTCGACATCACCAAACGCAACGTGCTGGTCGCCAACTTCGACAGCGGTACCGGCGATACGGTCTACAGCAATGCGGGCGAGGTCAGTTCCAGAGGGGTGGAGCTCGACCTCACCGGGCAGCTCAGTGAGCGTTGGAGCCTGATCGGCAGTTATGCCTATTCCGACGCCAAGGTGACCAAGGACCCGGACCTTGAGGGTAACCGCCTGCAGAACGTGGCCAGGCACAGTGGCTCGTTGTCGGCGGTGTACGACTTCGGCAGCCTGTTCGGCGGCGACCGTTTGCGTTTCGGTGCCGGAGCCCGTTATGTCGGCGAGCGCCCGGGCAACTCGACCAATACCTTCGACTTGCCCAGCTACACCGTGGCCGATGCCTTCGCCACCTATGAGACCAAGCTGGACGAGCACAACGTGCGCCTGCAACTGAACGTGAAGAACCTGTTCGACAAGGTGTACTACAGCTCGGCGGTCAACCAGTACTTCGTCGCCATAGGCGATGCACGCCAGGTGAGCCTGTCGAGTACGTTTGAGTTCTAGTGGCTGAAGGCGGCGCGATAATCGCCAGGTGTCGCGCCGACTGCCTGGCGAAAGCGATTGCTGAAATGGCTGGCACTGGCAAACCCGCACAGCAACGCAACGTCTCCCAACGGCAGCTGCCCCAGGCGCAGCAGCTGGCAGGCCCGATACAAACGGCGGGCCAGCAGATACTGGTGCGGTGGCACGCCGAAGCTGGTGCGGAACATGCGTGCGAAGTGATACTCGGAGAGGTTGCAACGCACGGCCAACTCACCGAGGGTGATGGGCTGGTCCAGGTGTGCCTCGATGTAGTCCACCAGTTGCCGGCGCAGGTTCGGTGCCAACCCGCCTTTGAGGCGTAACCCCTGGCGCGGCCCCACTTGGCTGAGCACGGCGTGATCGACGATCTCGTGTGCCAGGCTGCTGGCCAGCAAGCGCTCGCCTGGCTCCTCCCAAGCCAGGCTGATCAGCTGGCGAAAACGCATCGACTGCCGTGGGTCGTCGAGAAACGTCGCTTCCTGCAGTTGCATCTCCCGCGGTTCCCGGTCGAGCAGGCGCACGCAGCCCAGGGCGAACTGCACCTCGCTGATGTACAGGTGCGCCAGGCGCAGCTGCCCATTGACCACCCAGTTGGACTCGTGGCCGGCCGGCATGATGCACAGTTTGCCCGGCGCCCCTTTGGCGGCGGGGCGTTGGCGGCGAAAGGTGCCCGTGCCGTGGGCGATGTAGCACGACAGCGTGTGGTGACTGGGCGCCTGGTAGTCGCGGGCGTCGTCACGGTTGCTCCACAGTGCCGCAGCCAGCCCATCGCCCAGGTGCGCGCTCAGTTCCAGCCTGGCGTGGGGCGAGGCATGCATGGCGTTGAATACGTGCAGCTGGTTCAGTGGGGTCATGGGCGATTCCTCTGTTGCCATCGTACTGCCGATGCGCCGAGGTGGCAGCTCCCTGGGCGTTGAAAAGCGCAAGTTTGTGCAAGCGCACAGCACTGGCCGAAGCGAACACTGATGGCTCTGGCGAGGGCTGCGCCCTCGATCGCCGGCAAGCCAGCGCCCACCAGTGCCGCTTCCAAGCACGGCGGCGAACCTGTGAAGGCCAACTTGTCGGCGATGGGCCGCATGGTGCCCCGCAATGCAAGGTCGTATGCCTAAGGAACCCCCCATGAACCTTTCCCTGTACCTGCTCACCGTCCTGATCTGGGGTACCACCTGGATCGCTCTGAAACTGCAATTGGGCGAAGTCGCCATCCCGGTGTCGATCGTCTACCGCTTTGCCTTGGCTGGCCTGATCCTGTTCGCCATCCTGCTGCTTACCCGCCGCCTGCAGCCAATGAATCGGCGCGGTCACCTGTTGTGTCTGGCGCAGGGGCTGTGCCTGTTTTGCGTCAATTTCATGTGTTTCCTCACCGCCAGCCAGTGGATTGCCAGTGGTCTGATCGCCGTGGTGTTCTCCACTGCCACATTGTGGAATGCGCTGAACGCACGGATCTTCTTCGGGCAGAGGGTCGCCAGCAACGTACTCGCTGGCGGCGCGCTTGGCCTTTTGGGGTTGGGCCTGCTGTTCTGGCCGGAGTTGTCGCACCATGCGGCAAGCCGCGAAACGCTTTATGGCCTCGGCCTGGCCTTGCTCGGTACGCTGTGTTTCTCGGCAGGCAATATGTTGTCGAGCATGCAGCAGAAAGCCGGCCTCAAGCCCATGACCACCAATGCGTGGGGGATGGTCTATGGGGCCGCTTTATTGTCCGTGTATTGCCTGATCAGCGGTATTCCCTTTGCGATGGAGTGGAACACGCGCTATGTCGGCTCGCTGCTGTACCTGGTGATACCGGGCTCGGTGATCGGCTTCACCGCCTACCTGACGTTGGTCGGGCGCATGGGCCCGGAGCGGGCTGCATATTGCACGGTGCTGTTCCCGCTGGTGGCGCTGAATGTGTCGGCGTTTGCCGAAGGCTATCAATGGACAGCCCCCGCGTTGCTCGGGATGGTCGCGGTGATGGCGGGTAATGTGCTGGTGTTTCGCAAGCCGAAGCCCGTGGCTGCTGGTGTGTTGCATGTTGGAGGGGGCATTGGCAACTGTCAGAAATGACAGGTGCGCGTATTTGCAGCATGGCTAAGACTAGGCCGCAAATCGCTGGGGAAACCAATGCCGTCCTCCTTCAGAACACTGTCCTCTACACAGCTTTGGCTAACGTGTTCAGCAGCGTTGCTGTTGCATATCGTCCCGCTGCTGATGGCCGACATGTCAGTCCTGGACGACTACGCGCGCCAATACCTGGCACGCAATGACTGGGTGCAAGACGGTCGGCCGCTGGCCGCCTTGCTCAATGCCGTACTGAGTTTCGGCCCCGCTGCTGTGAACCTTTACCCATTGCCGTTGCTGCTTGCCGTGCTGATTACCGCACACGCGCTGGCCAACCTGGTGCAGCACTGGTTCACGCTACCGACGGTGAGTGCCGTGCTGGTGGTGTTGCCGTTGTGGATGCAGCCGTTCTTCCTGCAGAACCTTTCCTATCAATATGATGGGGCGTCGATGGCCTTGTCGCTGGCGTGTAGTCTGTGGGCGATCACCCTTGGCTGCCAATGGGCGAAACCATGGCTCGGCGGCACGTTGCTGGTGGCCGCCAGCGCTGCGCTCTACCAACCCGGCCTGAACGTATTCGCGGGTTTGTGTTGCCTGGAAATCATGCGCTTGGTCATGAACGGCAGCCGGTTTGCAATGGTTTGCAAGGTTGCAGCGGTGCGCTTGGGGCAGTTGCTGGTTGGCGTGGGGCTTTTCTATGTGTCCTGCGCCTGGATGGTGCGCAGTGGGCGTACGGCGCTGCTTGCTATCGACGGGCTGTGGCTGACTGAAATGTACCAGCGCCTTGCGGCTACGGTGGACGTTGTCAGCGTGTTGGTCACACCTTGGGTGTTCTGGGGTGCCCTCGGTTTGTGCCTGTTGGCGGCATTCTCATTGGGCCGCAAGATGCAAGCACTGTGGCGTCGTCCCTACGCCTTGAGCGAGCGGCTGGGGTTGGTCGCGGCATTACTGTTACCGGTTGCCCTGATACTGCTATGCATTCCAGGCCTCATTCTGTTCCTGGAGCACTTCGACCCCACCGCGCGGGTACTGATGGGCCTGGGTGCCGCGCTGACCATGTTGCTTTACGTGGTGCACGACGCCTTGGCAGCGGTGCCCCGTGTGCGCCTGGTCGTTCTGGCCACCTCGATCGTGTTCATGCTCTCCATGGCCTTTGCGTACGGCCGGGTGCTGATGCTGCAGAAGGCCTTGCACCAAGCAGTCGCCCAGTCCGTTGCCCATGACCTCTCGTCCCAGCCGGAGCTGGCCGCAGCCAGGCATTACTACCTGCTCGGCTATTGGCAGTCCAGGCTTTGGGTGCCTGCTGCCAAAGGTACCTTGGCGCATATGCCAGCGATCGAAGTCATCGATGCGAACCGGTATGTGATGCTGCCAGAAATGCTCCCGCGGGTGGGTATCGACGACCCTCGCACGTTCTACCAGTCGCCGCCGCTGACCCGTCGGGAGGTACTGGCCCGCAGTCCCTCGCCACGGGTCGTGAGCAGGTTCTATGACATCCATTTGGTGGGTGATGCCGCTTATGTGCTGATCAAGCTGCCGCAGGCAACCGGACAGGAGCACTGATCATGGTTCGTTTCGCTCGCTATGGCCTGGTTGGCATCGGTAACACCGCCTTGCACGGGTTGGTGTTTTGGGGGGCGCTGGCGCTGGGGTTGAATCAGGGGCAGAGCAACCTGCTGGCCTTCGCCGTGGCGGCAACGGTGTCCTATCACATCAATGCCCGCTTTACCTTTGCCGTCAGGCCAACGGGGTCGCACTACCTGGTGTTCATGGCCGGCATGGGTGGCATCAGCCTAGTGCTCGGGGCCATCGCCGATTGGGCGCAGTTGTCGCCCTGGTTGACCGTGCTTACGTTTTCAGCCACCAGCCTGATCGTCGGCTACAGCTACTCGCACGCGGTGGTTTTCAAGCGGAGGGAGGCATGAACATTACCCTGGTCGCGCCCCTGTACAACGAGCAGGACACCCTTGAACGCTTTTATCATGCGGTACGCAGCGAGCCGACGCTGCAGGGGGTGACGGTCGAGATCCTGCTGGTCAACGATGGCAGCAGCGATGCCAGCGAGCAGATTTGCACCGAGTTGGCGGCGCGCGATGAATGGGTCACGGTGGTCAACTTCTCGCGCAATTTCGGCAAGGAGTCCGCCCTGTTCGCGGGCCTCGAATACGCCAATGGCGATGCCGTGGTGCCGATCGACGTCGACCTGCAGGACCCTGTAGAGCTGATCGCACAGATGATCGAGCTGTGGCAGCAGGGGGCCGACGTCGTGCTGGCCAAGCGCCGTAGCCGTGCGACCGACACCCGGCTCAAGCGTTGGACTGCACGCCTGTATTACCGCTTGCACAACCGCATCGCCTCGACCCGGATCGAGGAAAACGTCGGTGATTTTCGCCTGTTGGACCGCAAGGTGGTGGCCGCCATCCGCCAGTTGCCGGAGCAGCAGTTGTTCATGAAAGGTGTGTTGTCCTGGGTGGGTTTTCGTACCGAAATCGTCGAGTACGACCGGCCCGAACGTACGGCGGGCAACAGCAAATTCAGCTTCTGGCGGCTATGGAACCTGGCCCTGGATGGCATCACCTCGTTCAGCACGGTGCCTTTGCGGCTATGGAGTTACGTGGGTGGAGGGGTATCGCTGTCGGCGTTCGTGTTTGCGATGTACATGGTGATCGACAAAATGCTGTTCGGAAACGATGTGCCGGGCTATCCGTCGTTGATGACGGCAGTGCTGTTCCTGGGCGGGGTGCAGTTGATCGGCATCGGAATATTGGGCGAATACATAGGGCGGATCTACCAAGAGACCAAGCATCGGCCCCGGTACGTGGTGCGCAAGGTACTGAGGCGGCACAGGCAACCCATGTGAAGGTTGCCTGTGCTGGCCTCTTCGCGGCGAATACGCGTTGTCAGCCCTTCCACACCTGTGGATTCACCAAATCCCGCGGCCGTTCGCCCAGCAGCGCAGCGCGCAGGTTGTCCATTGCCCGGTTGGCCATGGCCTCACGGGTTTCGGCGGTGGCCGAACCGATGTGCGGCAGCGTCAGGGCATTGGGCAGTTTGAACAGCGGCGACTCGCTCAGCGGCTCCTTTTCGTAGACATCCAGGCCCGCGCCGCGAATGGTGCCGTTTTGCAGCGCCTCGACCAGCGCTGCTTCGTCGACCACCGGGCCACGGGCGATGTTGATCAGGAAGGCGCTCGGCTTCATCAGCTTCAGCTCGCGAGCGCCGATCAGCTGGCGGGTGGCGTCGGACAGCGGCACCACGATGCAGACGAAATCGGATTCTGCCAGCAGTTGCTCAAGGCTGCGGTATTGGGCCCAGAGCTCCTGCTCCAGTGCTGGTTTGCGGCTGTTGCCGGCATACAGCACCGACATGTTGAAGCCGAAGCGGCCACGGCGGGCGACGGCCGCGCCGATGTTGCCCAGGCCGACGATGCCCAGCGTCTTGCCGTGCACGTCGCTGCCGAAGTGCGCTGGGCCGACGGTGGCCTGCCATTGGCCGGCTTTGGTCCAGGCGTCCAGTTCGGCCGTGCGCCGTGCGCAGCCCATGATCAGCGAGAAGCCCAGGTCGGCGGTGCTTTCGGTCAGCACGTCAGGCGTGTTGGTCAGGGCGATGCCGCGCTCGTTGAAGTAGTCGATGTCGTAGTTGTCGTAGCCCACCGAGACGCTGGACACCACTTCCAGCTTGGCGGCCCCTTCGAGTTGCGCGCGGCCGAGCTTGCGACCGGCGCCGATCAGGCCGTGGGCTTCGGGCAATGCTTCATTGAACTGGGCACTGATGTCGCCGAGCTTGGGGTTGGGCACGATCACGTTGAAATCTTGCTGCAGGCGCTCGGCCATGGCCGGGGTTATGCGGCTGAAGGCCAGGACGGTCTTTTTCATCGGGCTACTTCCGGGCAAAAGGTAGAAGCTACAAGTTGCAAGCTACAAGCTGCAAGAGAAAGCAGCGCGTGCACGGCTCTGCTGTTGCTTGCAGCTTGCAGCTTGCAGCTGCTTCAGTTTGCGATGAGCAACTCGTGGGTTTTCAGGTCCGCTTCGTGGGCTGCGAGAATCTCAGGCAAGGAATTGCGCAGGTACTCCACCCAGGTCTTGATCTTCGCATCCAGATACTGGCGCGACGGGTAGATCGCATACAGGTTCAGCTCCTGCAGCCTGTAGTCCGGCATCACCCGCACCAGGCTGCCATCACGCAAACCCTCGATGGCCGAGTAGATCGGCAGCACGCCCATGCCCATGCCGCTGCGAATCGCGGTTTTCATCGCGTCGGCAGAATTGACCTGGAACGGCGAACTGCTGATGTTGACCAGCTCCTGGCCCTCCGGGCCGTCGAACAACCACTTTTCCAGCGGGATCACCGGGCTGACCATGCGCAGGCAGGCATGCTGCAGCAGGTCGACCGGCTTGTGCGCGAAGCCGTGCCTGGCCACATAGTCGGGCGAGGCGCAGACGATGCTGTAGGTAATGCCCAGACGCTGCGACACGAAGCCCGAGTCCGGCAGCTCGGTGGCCAGCACGATGGACACGTCATAGCCTTCGTCGAGCAGGTCGGGCACGCGGTTGGCCATGGTCAGGTCGAACGTCACGTCCGGGTGCGACTCGCGGTAGCGGGCGATGGCATCGACCACGAAGTGCTGGCCGACCCCGGTCATCGAATGCACCTTCAATTGCCCGGCAGGGCGGGCATGCGCATCGCTCGCCTCGGCTTCGGCCTCTTCGACGTAGGTCAGGATCTGTTCACAGCGCATCAGGTAACGCTTGCCCGCCTCGGTCAGGGCGATGCGCCGCGTGGTTCGATTCAGCAGCCGGGTTTGCAGATGGGCTTCCAGGTTGGAGACCGCCCGCGACACGTTCGCGGTGGTCGTATCCAGTTGCGCCGCAGCGGCAGTGAAACTGCCAAGCTGGGCTACGCAACTGAAAGCACGCATGTTTTGCAGGGTGTCCATGGGTCACTCTCAAGGTAGAGGGCAAATTGTGTCACGAAGTAAGTTGCATGTGCCTTCGACCAAAGCCGGATTATCGCTGTTTTGGTAACAAAGATTCGCAGGAATCCACGCTTATCGCCAGTGCGGCCGCCCCCTAGAATTGCCCAGCCCTCCACCTCTTCCTCGGGAAATCGCAGCTGTGCCGCGTCGCATCATCAGAACGCTTCAGGCGTTCAGTGCCTGTGCCATTAGCCTCACCTTGAGCGGCTGTATCGGAACCTGGGGCATTGCCCCACAAAGCAAGACCCTCCAAGCCAATACCTTGACCACCGACGCAGCCATCCGTGCAGCCGCCAGCGATGCCCACTGGCCCGACCAGCAGTGGTGGCGTGCCTACCATGACCCGCAACTGAACCATTGGCTGGACCTGGCCGTGGCGGGTAGCCCGAGCCTGGCCATGGCCGCAGCGCGGGTGCGCGCAGCCAAGGCCATGGCCGGCGTGGTCGAGTCGGCAGAACAGCTGCAGGCCAACGGCCAGGCGTCGCTCAAGCGCCACAACTGGCCTGAAGATCAGTTCTACGGCCCTGGCGCACTGTCGGGTGCCAACACCTGGGACAACAACGCCGCCATCGGCTTCAGCTATGCCCTGGACCTTTGGGGGCGCGAACGCAACGCCAGCGAACAGGCCGTGGACCAGGCACACATGAGCGTGGCCGAGGCCCGCCAGGCGCAACTGGAACTGCAGAACAACGTGGTGCGTGCCTACATTCAGTTGAGCCTGCACTTCGCCCAGCGTGACATCGTCCAGGCCGAGCTCAAGCAGCAGGAGCAGATTCTGGCTTTGGCCAAGCGCCGCCTGGACGGCGGTATCGGTACCCATCTGGAGGTCAGCCAGGCCGAAGCCCCGCTGCCCGAAACCCATCGCCAACTGGACAGCCTCGACGAAGAAATCGCGCTTACCCGCAACCAGCTGGCTGCGCTGGCGGGCAAGGGGCCAGGGGAGGGCGCGCAGATCCAGCGCCCCAGCCTGACCCTCGCCGCCCCTGTGCAGCTGCCGTCTGCGCTGCCGGCCGAGCTGGTCGGCCAGCGCCCCGACGTGGTTGCCAGCCGCTGGCAGGTGGCCGCCCAGGCGCGTGGCATCGACGTCGCTCACGCTGGCTTCTTCCCTAACGTCGACCTGGTCGGCAGCCTGGGCTTCATGGCCACCGGTGGCGGGCCGCTGGAATTTCTCAGCGGGCGCAAGTTCAACTACAACGTCGGGCCGGCCATCAGCCTGCCCATCTTCGACGGCGGCCGCTTGCGCTCGCAGCTGGGGGTGGCTGCGGCGGGCTATGACGTGGCCGTGGCGCGCTACAACCAGACGGTCATTGGCGCGTTGAAGCACATTTCCGACCAGTTGATCCGCCGTGAGTCGATGCAGGAACAGGCGCATTTCGCCGCTGAATCCGTGGCCGCTGCACAGAAGACCTACGACATCGCCATGATCGCCTTTCAGCGGGGCCTGACCGACTACCTCAACGTGCTCAATGCCCAGACCTTGCTGCTGCGCCAGCAGAACGTGCAGCAGCAGGTGCAGGCCGCGCGCCTGATCGCCCATGCCGAGCTGGTGACCGCCCTGGGCGGTGGCCTGCAGGCCGGCAAGGACGTGCCTGAGCAGGAGCGCCAGGCAGCGCCGACCACCCCAGCCAGCCTGGCTGTTTTCGACCGCAAACCGGACCACGCCGAATGAGTGCATCGAGCTTGCCCCTGCGCTGGCTGCACAGCCTGGAATGGCGCCGGGGTTTCTTTGCCTGGGCGCGTACCGACGGGGTGACGTGGGTCTACATCTGCAAGGTGCTGGCCGCTGCGTTCATCACCCTGTGGCTGGCCATGCGCCTGGAGCTGCCACAGCCGCGCACGGCGATGATCACCGTGTTCATCGTCATGCAGCCGCAGAGCGGCCATGTCTTCGCCAAGAGTTTCTACCGGGTGCTCGGCACCCTGGCCGGCTCGGCGATGATGGTGGCGCTGATTGCCCTGTTCGCGCAGAACACTGAGCTGTTCCTGCCCAGCCTGGCGCTGTGGGTGGGCCTGTGTTCGGCGGGCGCCATGCGCTACCGCACCTTTCGCGCCTATGGTTTCGTGCTGGCCGGCTACACCGCGGCCATGACCGGCCTGCCGGTGCTGGAACACCCAGACCAAGCGTTCATGGCGGCGGTATGGCGGGTGCTGGAGATTGGCTTGGGCATCCTCGTTTCGACCTTCGTCAGCGCCGCGGTCCTGCCGCAGTCGGCCAGCGCCGCGATGCGCAATGCGCTGTACCAGCGTTTTGGCGTGTTCGCCGGGGTCGTGGTCGAGGCCTTGCGTGGTGACAGCCAGCGAGACCGTTTCGAAACCAGCAACGTCAGGTTCGTCGCCGAGGCGGTCGGCCTGGAAAGCCTGCGCAACGTCACCGCCTTCGAAGACCCGCACATGCGCAGGCGCTCTGGCCGCCTGGTGCGCATGAACAGCGAGTTCATGGCCATCACCACGCGCTTCAACGCCCTGCACCGGTTGCTTGAGCGCCTGCGCGCCCGTGGGCCGCTCACCATCGTCGGGGCCATCGAGCCGGGTTTGAACACCTTGGTCGAGCTGCTTGAGCCCTATGTCGGGCGCGCGCTGACCGATGCCGATGCGCTGCGCCTGACGCTGGAGCTGGCGGCCTACAAAGAGGGCCTGCAGGCTCAGGTACGTGGCCTGCGCGCCGAATACCTGCTGACCGACCCCAGCGAGTCCGACCAGCTCGATTTCCATACCGCTTTCGAGCTGCTCTATCGCTTCGTCGACGAGATGTACAGCTACGCCGAAACCCACGCCTCCCTGGCCGCGCACACGCATGAGCGCGAGCAGTGGGATGAGCCTTACGTGGCCCAGACCAGCTGGCTGGTGTCGCTGGCCGCCGGCCTGCGCGCCTCGGCAGTGCTGTTGCTGCTGGGCAGCTACTGGCTGCTCAGCGACTGGCCAAGTGGGGGCATGATGACCTTGATCGCCACCGTCACCGTAGGCCTGTCGGCGGCTTCGCCGAACCCCAAGCGCATGTCGTTCCAAATGGCCTGCGGCACGGCGATCGGGGCGTTCATCGGCTTCTTCGAAACCTTCTTCGTGTTCCCTTGGATCGACGGCTTCGCGCTGCTGTGCATGGTGCTGGCGCCGGTGTTCACGCTGGGTGCCTTCCTGTCTTCGCGGCCTGCCTACGCGGGTTACGGCATAGGCCTGCTGGTGTTCTTCGCCATCGGCTCAGTGCCTAACAACCTGACCGTGTACGACCCTTACACCTTCATCAACGACTACATCGGCATGGTCATCGGTATGTTCGTCTGCGCTGCGGCGGGGGCGATCATCCTGCCGCCCAACAGCCGCTGGTTATGGAGCCGCCTGGAGCAGGAACTGCGCGAGCAGGTGCTGTTCGCCATCAGCGGTCGCCTGCGCGGCCTGGGCTCGGCGTTCGAAAGCCGCACCCGTGACCTGTTGCACCAGGCCTATGGCCTGGCCGCCGGCAAGCCGCAGGTACAAAGCGAGCTGATGGGCTGGATGTTGACGGTGCTGGAAATCGGCCATGCGGTCATCGAGCTGCGCAAGGAGCAGGCCCGCGCACCCGTCCACCCGGCGTATGCCGAGTCGCAGCCTTGGCGCCAGGCAATTCGTGTCATGGGCCGGGCGCTGGCGCGGCTGTTCCTGCAGCCCAGCGCCAGCAACCACGAGCGCGCGCTGGTGGCCGTCGACCACGCCATCAGCCGTGTGCAGGCCACCGACGAACCCTTCGCCCGGCACTTCGACACCTCGGTGTTGCGCCGCGTGCAGAGCTACCTGCACTTCATCCGTTCCTCCCTGCTCGACCCACAGTCGCCGTTGGCTACGGCGAAAGGATTGCACGATGCTCCGTGAACTCATGCCCCGTGAGATCGCCTTCCATGGCGTGTACATGCCCACCATGACCTTGATGTTTCTGTTCGCCCTGGGCCTGGCCTGGGGCCTGGACCGCTTCATCGCCAGCCATGATGGCTACCGCTTCTTCTGGCACCCGGCGCTGTTGCGCCTGAGCCTGTTCGTCTGCCTGTTCGGCGCCCTGGCGCTGTCGCTCTACCGGTGAGAATCCTTCGATGAAAAAGTTCTTCAGCCTGATTGCCACCTTGCTGGTGCTGACTGCTGCCGTGGTGATCGGTCGCCAGTTGTGGCTGCACTACATGACGACGCCCTGGACCCGCGACGGGCGCGTGCGGGCCGACATCATCAATGTCGCCGCCGACGTGCCCGGTTATGTGGTGGATGTACCGGTCAAGGATAACCAGCGGGTGAAGAAGGGCGACCTGCTGATCCGGATCGACCCCGAGCACTACCAGTTGGCCGTCGACCAGGCCAAGGCGCTGGTCGCCTCGCGCAAGGCCACCTGGGAGATGCGCAAGGTCAACGCCCGGCGCCGTGCCGACATGGACAACCTGGTGATCTCCAAGGAAAACCGCGACGACGCCAGCAACATCGCCAACGCCGCGCTGGCCGACTATCAACAGGCTCAGGCAGCCCTGGCAGCGGCCGAGCTGAACCTCACACGCACCCGCATCGTTGCCACGGTCGATGGCTACGTGACCAACCTGAATATCCACAAAGGTGACTATGCGCGTACCGGTGAGGCGGTGATGGCGGTGGTCGATGAACACTCGTTCTGGGTTTACGGCTTCTTTGAGGAAACCAAGCTGCCGCACGTGAAGGTGGGTGACCAGGCTGAGCTGCAGATGATGAGCGGCGAACGGCTCAAGGGCCATGTGCAGAGCATCGCCCGGGGCATCTACGACCGCGATAACCCGCAGAGCCGCGAGCTGATCGCCGACGTGAACCCGACCTTCAACTGGGTGCGCCTGGCCCAGCGGGTGCCGGTGCGGATACACATCGATGAAGTGCCGGACGGGTTTCTGCTGGCGGCAGGGACGACGTGCACCGTGGTGGTGACGCCGAGCGATGGGTGAACGGGGGCCTGTGCGATGTCTAGACTGCCGCCCCGACCAAGACCGGCACTGTGACCCGGTCAATCACCTTCGCACTGACTGACGGGTCCAGCATCCGCCCCAGGCGCGACAGGTGGCGGTGGCCCATGATGATCAGCTCGCACTTGATTTCCTGCGCCTTGGCGACGATGGCCTCGACCGGTTGCCCTGCGACCATGCAGCCTTGGCTGCTGAAGCCGGCCTGCGTGAGCGATGCCACGGCTTCGGCCACGGCACGGTCGCCCAGGCGTTGTTCCTCACAGGCGGCAGGGTATTGCTCCAGTTCCTCGGCGGTGTAAGGCGCAGGCTTGTCGTGCACGGCGAACGTCGAGTCGATGGCCAGCAATACGTGCAGTTCGTGTTCGTCGGGCCGGCAGTAGCGGCGGGCGAGGGTGAGCAGGGCGGTCGAGGCAGGGGAGGCGTCGATGGCGATCAGGACGGGGCTGGGCATAAGGATCCTCGCTGAAACTGGCTGGTCGGTTGCCTGTACTGGCCCCATCGCCGGCAAGCCGGCGCCCACAAGTTTGGCCTGCCCCCGGGTAGTTGGACACCCATCCAATGTCCCGGGGCAGTCCCCACCCCTGTGGGAGCCGGCTTGCCGGCGATAGGGCCGGTACAGCCACAGCCTTACTTATGGCTCATCAGGCCATGGAAATAAATGCGCTCCCACGCACGAGCACATTGCGTCTGGTGCAATCGTGCGACCTGCTAACATCGCTTTCCCACAACCGCCATGGAAATCGGCCATGCCACTCCCGGACATGAACCTGCTCGTCGCCCTCGACGCCCTGCTCGATGAAGGCAGTGTGGTTGGCGCGGCGCAGCGCATGAACCTCAGCCCGGCGGCAATGAGCCGGACCCTCGGGCGTATCCGCGATGCCCTGGGCGATCCGATCCTGGTGCGCGCCGGCCGTGGCCTGGTACCCACACCCCGGGCGCTGGCCTTGCGCGAGCAGGTGGCGGCGCTGGTGGAGCAGGCCGGTGAGGTGTTCCGCAGTGCTGCAGAGGTGGATCTACCCAAGCTCGACCGAGCCTTCAACATCCGCACCAATGACCTGTTCATCGCCCTGTATGGTGCCCTGCTGTTGCGCCGCATGCACGAGCAGGCCCCGCGCACGGTATTGCGCTTCGTGCCGGAGAGCCCCGGTGGTGATGACGACAGCATCCTGCGCGATGGGCGCACCGACCTGATCATCAGCTCGACCGTCGACCTGGGCCCGGAAATCAAGGTGCAGAGCCTGTTCCAGACCTACTACGTGGGGTTGGCGCGGCGCGACCATCCGATCTTCGACCAGCCGATCACCGCGCAGAGTTTTGCCAGTTATCCACAGATCAGCGTGTCCCGGCGTGGCCGTGCTAACGGGCCGATCGATGTCGAGCTGGCCAACTTCAAGGTGCAACGGCGGGTGGCGCTGATCACACCGAGCTTCCACTCGGCGTTGTTCTCGCTGCCCGATTCGGACCTGATCCTGCCGATGCCCGCCAATATTCTCAACAGTGTGCACAAGCTCGGCTTGCCGTTGCGCTCGTTCGAGATTCCGGTGCCGCTGGAACGGGTGACCGTGCTGCAGGCCTGGCACCCGCGTTATCACAACGATCCGGCGCACCGCTGGTTGCGGCAGATCTTGAAAGCCTGTTGCAGTGTGGATCCGTAAACCCACTGCATTTTTGTGGCGCTTCGAGTGGATTGCGTCACACGCAATATAGAACTGCCGATAAGTCAGTTTTCGTAAGCATTCGACTTTCTTAGACTTGCTCCAGCCATAAAATTGTTGCTGGAGTTGTCTACCCATGAGTTCCCTGTCCGCCCCTGCCACCGCGATCGCCGCCGCCCCGGCGCCGGCAGCGCCCGTGCAGTCGGCGTTCGGCCTGCGCGTGGTGGTCGGGCTGTTCGGCGTGTTGCTGGCGGTGCTGTGCGCCGGCCTCAACGAATCGGTGACCAAGATCTCCCTGGCTGATATCCGCGGGGCCATGGGCATCGGCGCCGACGAGGGCGCCTGGCTGCTGGCGGTTTACAGCGCCGCCTCGGTCTCGGCCATGGCCTTCGCGCCCTGGCTGGCCACTACCTTCTCCTTGCGCCGCTTCACCATGAGCGCGGTTGGGATGTTCGCGCTGCTTGGATTGCTGCAGCCCTTCGCCCCCAACCTGCACAGCCTCATGCTGCTGCGCATCCTTCAGGGCTTTGCATCGGGCGCCTTGCCACCGATGCTCATGAGCGTGGCGCTGCGTTTCCTGCCGCCGGGCATCAAGGTGTACGGGTTGGCCTGCTATGCCCTGACCGCCACCTTCGGCCCGAACCTTGGCACGCCGTTGGCCGGGCTGTGGACCGAATATGTAGGTTGGCAGTGGGCGTTCTGGCAGATCATCTTGCCCTCGGCACTGGCCATGTTCTGTGTCGGCTGGGGCTTGCCCCAGGACCCGCTGCGCCTTGAGCGCTTCAAGCAGTTCGATTGGCGCGGGGTGCTGCTGGGGCTGCCGGCCATCAGCTGCATTGTCCTGGGCCTGTCGCTTGGGGACCGCTGGGGCTGGTTCGATTCGCCGCTGATCTGCTGGCTGCTGGGCGGGGGTGCGCTGTTGCTGGTGCTGTTCCTGTACAACGAATGGTCCGAGCCGTTGCCGTTCTTCCAGTTGCGCATGCTGTCGCGGCGCAACCTGAGCTTCGCCCTGGTCACCTTGGCCGGCGTGCTGGTGGTGCTTTCCGGCGTGGGCAGCATCCCCTCCGCCTACCTTGCACAAATCCAAGGGTATCGCCCGGCGCAAACCAGCCCGCTGATGATGCTGGTGGCCATGCCGCAACTGATTGCACTGCCGCTGACGGCGGCACTGTGCAACCTGCGCGCAGTGGACTGCCGCTGGGTGCTGGCCACGGGGCTGGCGCTGCTGGCGCTGTCGTGCATCGGTAGCAGCCTGCTGACCGGCCAATGGATACGCGGTGATTTCTACCCGTTCTACCTGCTTCAGGTGTTCGGCCAACCGATGGCGGTACTGCCGCTGCTGATGCTCTCCACCAACGGCATGAGCCCGCAGGAAGGCCCATTCGCTTCCGCCTGGTTCAACACCGTCAAAGGGCTCGCCGCAGTGATCGCCGGTGGCCTGCTCGACGCCCTTGGCACGCTGCGCCGGCACTTTCATTCCAACCACCTGGTGGACAGCCTGGGCAACGCCCCGCTGATCGATGACAACGCTGCGGGCCTTGCCAAGCGTATTCATGACCAGGCGCTGGTGCTGACTTCGGCCGACCTTTACCTGGTCATGGCCGGTATCGCCGTGGCGCTGATCTGCCTGATTCCTTTCGTGCCTACCCGGGTCTACCCACCGCGCGCGGTGGCCTGAGCCCGGATGAATTCGAGATCGCTGAAAATGACCAACAAGCGCAAGACAATCGTGATCGGCTCGGTACTCGCCGTGGCCGTGCTGGCGGGTATCGTCGGCCCCTGGGTGCTCGGCAGTGACCACCGGCAACGTACCAACGACGCCTACGTGATCGCCGATTACACCGTGGTGGCACCCAAGGTGGCCGGCTTCGTCAAGCAGGTGCTGGTCGAAGACAACCAGCAGGTGCAGGCCGGCCAGTTGCTGGCGACCATCGATGCACGGGACTACCAGGCCGCACTGGATGCCGCGCAGGCCCAGCTGCTGGTGGCCAAGGCGCAAAGTGCCGATGCGCGTGCCACCTTGGAACGCCAGGCGGCATTGATTGCCCAGGCTGAGGCGGCGGTGAAGGCGGCGCAGGCCGAAGCATCGTTCGCCGACCACGAGGTCAAACGCTACAGCCGCCTCGCCGAGCAGGGCGCCGGCACCGTGCAGAATGCCCAGCAGGCGCGCAGCCGGGTCGACCAGGCCCGCGCACGGCTGGCCAATACCCAGGCTGCATTGGTCGCCGCGCGCAAGCAGGTGGACATCCTCAGCGCTCAGGTCGCCAGCGCCGACGGGCAGTTGAAGCGTGCCGAAGCGGGCCTTGAAAAAGCTCAGCTGGACCTGTCCTACACCCGCATCACCGCGCCGGTGGATGGCATGGTCGGTGAGCGTGCCCTGCGCGTGGGTGCCTTCGTCAACCCAGGCGCGCCCCTGCTGTCGGTGGTGCCCTTGCAGCAGGCCTATGTGGTGGGCAATTTTCAGGAAACCCAGTTGACCCATGTGCAGCCGGGGCAGCCGGTCAGTATCAGCGTCGATACCTTTGCCGGTGAAACCCTCAAAGGCCATGTGCAAAGCATTGCCCCCGCCACGGGCGTGACCTTCGCGGCAGTGAAACCCGACAACGCCACCGGCAACTTCACCAAGGTGGTGCAGCGTATCCCGGTGAAAATCGTCTTCGATGACGGCCAGCCGTTACTCGCGCGCTTGCGTGTGGGCATGTCGGTGGAAGCGACCATCGACACCCGTGGTGACAGGCTCAGTGGCAAAGAGGTAAGTGCACGATGAAACCGGCATTACGCTTGAGCCCTTTGCTGCTGGCCGTGCTGATGGCTGGCTGCACCCTTGGCCCGGACTTCGAGCGCCCGGACAGCCAGGCCCCTCAACAATGGCCATCGCTGCAGGGCCAGGCGGCACCCAGCCAGGCGCAGGCAGAACCGCTTGAACTTCGTTGGTGGGAGACCTTCCACGATGCACGCCTGAGTGCGCTGATCCAGCAGGTGGCCGAGCGTAACCTGGACCTGCAGATCGCCAGTGCGCGGCTGCTGCAAAGCCGCGCCTTGCGCAGCACGGTGGCTGCCGACCAGGCGCCGTCGGTCGATGTGGATGCCGGCTACAGCCGCGCCCGTAACAGTGCCGAAGGCCTCAACGACCCGTCTGGCAATGCCGGCAAGTCGGCGTTCAACCTGTGGCAGGGCGACCTGGTCGCCGGTTGGGAACTGGACCTCTGGGGCCGGGTACGCCGGCAGGTGGAGGCTGCCGACGCCACGGTGCAAGTGGCCGAGAACGACCGGCGCGGTGTGCTCCTGGCGCTGTTGTCGGAAACCGCGGGCAACTACATCCAGTTGCGTGCCGTGCAGCACACGCTCGATGTCACCCGTGACAACCTGAGGGTCGCCCAGCACAGCCTGAAGCTGTCCCAGGACCGCCAGGCCGAGGGTGTCGCCACCCGGCTCGACGTGGCCCAGGCCAGCGCCCAGGTAGCCTCGATCGAGGCCCGTCTGCCCAGCCTCGAGGCCCGGCGCGATGACCTGATCAACGCGCTGAGCCTGCTGGCGGCCGAGCCGCCGCGTAGCTTGCGGGCACAGCTGCTTGAGGGTGGGGAGCTGCCTGCGCCGCAGCAGCAATTCGCGATCGGTTTGCCGTCCGAGCTGGCCGAGCGCCGTCCAGACATCCGTCAGGCCGAGGCCCGGCTGCATGCGGCCACCGCCAGCATTGGCGTGGCCAAGGCGGATTTCTACCCTAGCATCCGGCTGTCCGGCAGCGTCGGCTTCCAGGCCATGCAACTGTCGGACTTCGGCGCCTGGGACTCGCGCCGCTTTGCCTTCGGCCCGCAGCTGTCGTTGCCGATCTTCGAGGGTGGCCGGCTCAAGGGCACCCTGGCGCTGCGTGAGGCGCAGCAGCAGGAGGCGGCGCTCAACTACCGCAAGGTGGTGCTCGGTGCCTGGCATGAGATCGACGATGTGCTGCGCCTGTACAACGCCAGCCAACTGCGCCGTGATCACTTGGCCGAAGCGGTGCGGCAGAACCGCATCGCCCTGGAAACCGCCCAGCGCCAGTACGTGGAAGGCGCGGTGGACTTTCTCAATGTGCTGACGGTGCAGAGTGCGTTGCTTGCCAGTGAAGAGCAGTGGATCGACAGTTCGGCGGCGGTATCGCAGGCGTTGGTCGGGCTGTACAAGGCTTTGGGTGGTGGCTGGCAGGCGTTCGACGGGCAGCCGACGAACAAGGTGTGATCAAGCGGAGGCAGCCATGCACCTCTCCCTCAATGGCAAGCGCGCACTCATCAGTGGTTCCATGGCTGGGCAGGGCGTGTCTACCGCCATCGACCTTGCCGCCGCCGGCGCCGAGGTCGTGCTCAACGACCGCACCCAGGCGCTGGTCGACGCTGCGCTCAAAGCGGTGCGCGAGCGTTTGCCCAAGGCGCGGATCATTGGCGTTGCCGCTGACCTGGGCACCGAACAGGGTGTGCAGGCCTTGCTCCAGCAGGTGCCGCACACCGATATCCTGGTCAATAACGGCACGCAGGACGTTGCCCTGCGGCTACAGCGGCATTACGCCCGCGGCATGGCCGAGCGCAAGTGGGGGCAGGTGATCCACCTGGGCAGTGGATCAGAGCGGTCGCAGCAGCCCGAAGCGTTTACGCAGTACCCAGTCCAGTAAACGTCGTGGCAGCCAGCGGGCCACTAGCGGCATCGCCGTACTGCCATTGCCCAGCCGTACCACCGCTGGCACAGGCGATTTGCGCGTGGCAGCCAGCAGCCCCTGGGCAAATTGCGCGGCGCAGGTGGGCCGGTCTTGCGAGGCGCGGGCCCGCGCCTGGATATGCTCGCGCAGCGGCCACCACGGCGACTGCGCTGCCACCACCTGATCGGCCTGGCGCTGGGCATTGCTGGCGAATTGTGAGGCGATCGCTCCCGGTTGCACTTCCATGACCTGAATGCCGAAAGGCGCCAGCTCCAGGCGCAGGGCGTCGCTCAAGGCATGCACAGCAGCCTTTGAGGCGCAGTAGGCGCCGGCGAACGGCGTGACCAGTATGCCCGATACACTGCCGATGTTGACCACCAGGCCATGCGCACGGCGCAGCAGCGGGAACAGTGCGCGGGTGGCGCCGATCACGGCGAACACATTGGTTTCGAACTGCTGACGCATGGCCTCCACACCGCCATCGAGCAAGGGGCCCATGGCACCGTAGCCAGCGTTGTTGACCAGGATGTCGAGGCGGCCGTGGCTTGTTTCCAGCTCGTCGGCGAGGCGCATCAGGGCCTCGGCGTCGTTGACATCAAGCTGCCGGGCGGTGAAGCCGGCTGCGGCCAGGTGTTCGACGTCTTCGGTTTTACGGGCGGTGGCCCATACGTCGTGGCCAGCATCGCGGAAGGCTTCGGCCAGGGCGCGGCCGATGCCGCTGGAACAACCGGTGATCAGGACGGTGGGCATTGGGCAGGCCTGTGCTCAGAGTAAGTTATGTAGAGGCCGGACCGGCCCCATCGCCGGCAAGCCGGCTCCCACAAATGGACCGCGCAGGGCTTGAGCTCTGTGCTGTACCTGGATTGCCCCAAGGCATTGGATTGGTGTCCAATTTCCTGGGGCCAGCCCAAATCCATAGCTGCCAACGGGTACAGGGTGCGCCGATGCCAGGCGGTACTGGGTGCTTTTGGGAGCCGGCTTGCCGGCGATGGGGCCCGTTCAGGCACCGTATCAGTTGGCGAATGTACCCTGTAGATGTTCGGCGCGAAACTCCAGTGTCTGCGGCCGGTACCCAGCGCGCAGTGGCGGCAGTGGCAGGCAATCGGTCCATTCGGCCCCAGGCTGCAGTTCGCCCGGCCCACGATAGCGCGGTGCACTGTAGGTATTTTCGGCCAGGTTGATGGTATCGCCCGGGGCATAGGCAGCGACCCGCCAGCGCAGCTCGGTCAGCGGAGCCTTGTTGCCGTTTTTCATATGTACCTTCAAGGCACGGTCGGCAGGGCATTGATCCGGTGCGTAGGTCAGGCGCAGGTCAAGCCGCGCCAGTTGCGAAGCTTCGCGTGTGTCCTGCCAGACGACGAAAAGTGCGACCAGCCCCAGGCCGCAGACGGCGGCCAGCGAGATCGGCAGGGCCTTGCCCGGGTAACGCAGGAGCAGTACCAGCCAGGTGAGGATGAGGAAGGCGCCGATGATCATGTGGTCCGAATCCCGTTCGAGTCTCCGGACATCTTGGAGCGGCTAGCTGGAAGCTTCAAGCTCCAAGCTGCAAGCTGCAAGAGAAAAGCGGGCCGGCGGTGCCCCCACATCAAGTAGGAACACCACCGCCCCGCTTTGTCTTGCCGCTTGCAGCTCGAAGCTCGAAGCTTGAAGCTGCAAGAGAAAAGCGGGCCGGCGGTGCTCCACATCAAGTAGGAACACCACCGCCCCGCTTTTTCTTGCCGCTTGCAGCTCGAAGCTTGCAGCTTACTGCGCGATGGTCTTGACCGACACGCCCCGGTCGACGGGCGTGGAGGTGCGCCCATACACATCCTCGAAGCGCTCGATGTCATCCTCGCCCAGGTAACTACCGGACTGCACTTCGATGATCTCCAGCGGGATCTTGCCCGGGTTGCGCAGGCGGTGGACCGAGGCGATCGGGATGTAGGTCGATTGGTTTTCGGTCAGCAGGAACACATTTTCATCGCACGTCACCTCAGCAGTGCCCGAAACCACGATCCAGTGCTCGGCACGGTGGTGGTGCATCTGCAGCGACAGGCTGGCGCCCGGCTTGACGGTGATGTGCTTGACCTGGAAGCGGCCGCCCATGTCCACCGAATCGTAAGAGCCCCATGGGCGATACACTTCGAGGTGGTTCTGGGTTTCGCTGCGGCCTTGCTCGTCGAGGGTCTTGACCATCTGCTTGACGCCCTGGACCTTGTCCTTGTGGGCAATCATCATCGCGTCCTTGGTCTCGACCACGACGATGTTTTCCAGGCCGATCACCGACACCAGCTTGCCGTTGCCATGGATCATGCAGTTGTGGCTGTCCTGCACCACCACATCACCCTTGGTGACGTTGCCATTGGCGTCCTTGTCATGCACTTCCCACAGCGACGACCAGCAGCCAACGTCGCTCCAGCCAGCCGACATCGGCACCACGCAGGCGCGCTGGGTCTTTTCCATCACCGCATAGTCGATGGAGTTGTCCGGGCAGCAGGCGAAGGTCGCTTCGTCGATGCTCAGCACATCATCTGTTTCGTCGCTGCGCTCCAGGGCCAGCACGCAGGTGTCATAGATGTCAGGGTCGTGCTTTTTCAGCTCTTCCAGGAAGCGGCTGGCGCGGAACAGGAACATACCGCTGTTCCAGAAGTAGCCACCGGACTGGACGAACTCGGTAGCGCGCTTCTCGTCGGGTTTTTCGACGAACTGCGCCACGCGGGCCACCCCTTCGGGCAGCAGGGCGTCCTGGCTGGAGCGGATGTAGCCATAACCGGTCTCGGGCTTGGTCGCCGGGACACCGAACAGCACCATTTCGCCACGCTCGGCAGCTACGGTGGCCAGGGCCAAGGCCCGCTGCAGGGCTTTCTGGTCGTCGATCACGTGGTCGGCCGGCAGCACCAGCATCAAGTCATCGCGCCCCTCGCTGGTCAGCTTCATCGCGGCCATCGCCACCGCAGGGGCGGTGTTGCGGCCGAAGGGTTCCATGAGGATGCCCTGGGTTTGCAGTTTCAGCGCCGCGAGCTGTTCCTGAACGATGAACTTGTGGTCCTTGTTGCAGACCACGATCGGCGCGTCCATGCCTTCGAATACCAGGCGCTCGAGGGTTTGCTGGAACAGCGTGTGCTCACCGGTCAGGGCGAGGAACTGCTTGGGGAACTGCTTGCGCGACAAAGGCCACAGACGCGAACCGCTACCACCAGAAAGAATTACCGGGATCATGTTGTTTCTCCAATAAGGTCGTTAAAGAGGCAGAGGATCAGTTGGTGGACACTGGGCGGGTGACCCAGACCGGCGACAGGCTGCTGCCCGAGCCAGTGACGTACAGCACGGCGGCTTCACCGCGCTCCAGGGCGACGGGTTTGACGTCGCTGACTTTCTTGTCTCCTGCAAACAGGGCCAGGTTGACCTTGACCGGGTTGATCTCACGCTCGCCACGGCCTTTGGCTGCCACTGGCTTGACCACCTCGGTCTTGCCGTCGGCGGTCTTCAGGGCCAGCGGCTGGTCGCTCAGGTTCTGTACACGTACCAGGGCTTTCTGCTTGTTCTTGAACGGTGGTTCTTCGATCAGCTGCGGGTTGCCGCTGCCGTTGTTGACCAGGGTGTAGTACTTGTCAGCGGCCAGCTTGACCGGGACGCTCTTGCCAGCGACCTGCGCGGTGTAGTCACCGCCCGGGAGGAAGCTGAAGTCGCTGCTGGCCTGGGCACCGACCTGTTTGATCTGGGTGTTGCCAACGCTCGCGGCAGCGGGTGCAGGGGCGGCGTTGTACAGGCGCACGAAGGTCGAGCCTTTCGGTGCGGTAGGGCCATACAAGGCAGCATCGGCGCCGGCGAATGCCTGCATCGAAGCCAACGACAGGCCTGCTGCGAGGGTGAGGGCTTTGGCAATGGAAGTCTTGGTAGTCATGTGCGTGTTCCTCTCTATCTATCAGTGGTCCGTCCGGTTGGACGACAGGGCCAGGTTTTCTTCGGATTTACGGGTGTTCTTCAGTTGCGCGATCCACTGCGGATCGAAGCTGCTGAGGTCGTTTTTCATTGGCAGATAACGTTCGGGGAATTCCCACACCACAACCTGTGGCGCGGCGTTCTTGAAGGCATCGCTTTGCAGGTACTTGAGCATTGGCAGCAGTGGGCCGTGACCGTCTTCGGCATAGTTGGCGACATCGCTATGCAAGGCCTGCTGCAGCGCACCGAGGAAGTTCCAGTGCGGGTTGGCGCTGTAGCTGGTGCCGACCAGCGCGACCGGGATCTGGCTGTCGGCGAACAGGGCATCGCCGCTATCACCTGGGGCCTCGACGGGGTGGGTGCTGCGTTGCTGCAGGGTGTCCGGGCTGGGCAGCAGATTGCTGAACAGCGGGTCCAGTGGCAGGAAGTTGGTCAGGTCGCCTTTGTACGGGGCGGTGTTGCCAGCCTCGGTGATGAACGCCTGTGGGTCGCCATTGAGCAGGCTCTGGCGGTTGACCGCCTCGGCCACCGCCTGTGCGGCGACTTCAGCGCCCATTGGCGTCCAGTGGGTATCGGTACGCAGGAATACCTGGCCGCGGGCCTTGGCCTGTTCCATCGGGGCCATCAGGTCAGGGGCGAAGACGTTGGCCTGACGGACCTGGGCATGGAACTGGTTGTACAGGTCCTCATGCAGGCTGGCAGGCGCCTCCTTGCCCACATACTCCGAATAGACCCGCGCCTTGGCCGGCACGATCGCCAGCACCAGCTGGCTACCGTGCTGTTGCAGGGTGTCGCGCACACCGCGGATCAGCGCCAGGTTTTCCTGCATGAGCTGGTCGGCACCGGCAGTCGGCTTGAATTCTTCATCGCTGAACAGCCACTGGTCACGGCCCAGCACCACGCCGGGGCGGCCCTCGTTGAACAGCTTGTAATCCAGGGCTGCCCAAAGGTTGGTGCCCAGGCGCTTGATCGGGAACTCATCGTCGTAGTGCGTTTCGGCGGCCTTGGCCAGCTTGCCGTTGAGCAGGGTCATCTGCTCGGTGCGCTGGAAGCTTTGCAGGCCGCCGGTGGACCAGGCGCCCATGCCCACCAGCAGGCCGATGAACGACAGGGAATAGGTGATGCGTAATGTCCGGGTCATGGTCATCAACCTCAGAACTGGAAGTAAAGGAACGGCGAGTAGCTCTGCGCCGAAAGCTTGAGGATCGAGGCCACGAACAGCAGCAGGATCAGGGCACGGGTCATCACCCGGGTCCAGTCCAGGCCAAGCGAACCGTCGGCATTGACCTGCGCCGGCGTGCGGATTGCTGCCGGCGGGGTGGCATTGCGGTAGAAGTCGCGCAGGCCGAAGAACGCCAGGGTGACGTAGGCAATGACCAAGGTCGCAACCTGCAGCCCGGTGAGCTGGGCGCGGTTGAGTTCGGACAGCTGCCACTCGCCGAAGCTGAACATGGCGCCGTACATGCGGCCGGCCACTTCCAGGTTTTCAGCGCGGAAGATCACCCAGCCGACCACCACCAGCAGGAAGGTGAACGCCCACTTGACCGGGTTGAAGCGCTGCGGGTTGGTGTCCAGGCCCAGTGCGCGCTCGATTGCCAGCCACATGCCGTGCCAGGCACCCCAGATGATGTAAGTGAAGTTGGCGCCGTGCCACAGGCCGCCCAGCAGCATGGTCAGGAACAGGTTGCGGTAGGTGTTGAAGGTGCCTTTACGGTTGCCGCCCAGGGTGATGTACAGGTAGTCGCGCAGCCAGGTCGACAGGCTGATGTGCCAGCGGCGCCAGAACTCGGTGATCGACTGGCTGATGTACGGCTGCTTGAAGTTCTCCATGAAACGGAAGCCCATCATCAGCCCCAGGCCGATGGCCATGTCGCTGTAGCCGGAGAAGTCGAAGTACAGCTGTGCGGTGTAGGCCAGCGCACCGAGCCAGGCGTCACCGGTGGTCGGGTTCTGCAGGGCGAAGCAATGGTCGGCGACCACCGCCAGGGTGTCGGCGATGAACACTTTCTTGATGAAGCCCTGCATGAAGCGGGTGCAGCCTTCGGAGAACTTGTCCAGGGTGTGGGTGCGGTTGTTGAACTGGTCGACCAGGTCCTTGAAGCGCAGCACGGGGCCGGCGATCAGGTGCGGGAAGATCGCCACGAACGCCGCGAAGTCGATCAGGTTGCGAGTAGCCGGGGTGTCGCCGCGGTACACGTCGATGATGTAGCTGATCGATTCGAAGATGTAGAACGAGATACCGATCGGCAGCAGCACGTGGGTGAGGATGAAGGGCTCAAGGCCGAACGAGCTGATGATCGCGTTGAGGCTGTCGACGCCGAAGTTGGCGTACTTGAAATAGCCGAGGATCGCCAGGTCTACGCCCACGCCCAGCAGCAGCCAACGCTGTGCAGGCTTGGTGCGTACGCCGGCGGCACCCACTTTCAGGCCGATCCAGTAGTTCCACAGGGTGACACCGGCGAACAGGGCGAGGAAGTCCACCCGCCACCAGGCGTAGAAGATGTAGCTGGCGACCAGCAGCAGCAGGTTGCGATAGCGTTGCCCGCTCAGGTAGTACAGGCCGAGGAATATCGGCAAGAACAGGAACAGGAACACGTTGGACGAGAAGACCATCCCGGTTCTCCTAAATGGTTCACAGCATCCAGGGCAAAGCGCCCCCCAAACCCCCCAGCCCAAAAACCGGAAGGCACCTCGTATTCCTGTGGCAGCTGGCTTGGCGACAAGCCGGCTCCACAGGGTTTCGCGTTATTTCTTCGAAGCCGCGCTCGGGTCATAGACCCTGGTCAGGTTGCCGCCAAGGCGGAAGCTGTCGAACGGCTGCATCTCGTGTTTGCGCTCAAGGGTGTCGCCCACGCACTGGTACAGCGCGCACCAAGGCTCGAGCCAGGCGTACTTGCCGTCGACCTTGAGGTCCTTCATGTCCTGTTTCTCACCCGCACGTTCGGCGAAGTGGCGCGGGTCGCGGGCGCCGTACAGCACGCCTTCGCCCAGGCGCTGCAGGGCAAAGTTGTTTTCGCTGCGCAGGTCCACGCCGTTGGCCTTGGCAAAGCTTGCGATCATCGCCAGTGGCGGCAGGGCGTAGTTGTGGTACGCCAGGGCACGCTGCTTGCGCTTGATTTCGTTGGGCAGGAAGCCCTGGTCGTCGATCTGGTTGGCGCCGACCTTGTATTCCTTCACCGCCCAGTCGAACAGGTCACGGCGGTCGGTGGCCACGGCGGTGGCCATCACCGACCAGGCCGCCCAGTAGCTATGGTTGTTGATCTTCTCCAGCGGCAGGTTGCTCCAGTCGCGCACGGTCTGCTCGGCCAGGCGGGCGAACCACTTCTCGATCAGCTCGGCCTCGGCCTGGTGTGCGGCCAGGGGCTGCGAGTTGGAGAATTTCAGGCGCAGCCACGAGCCACTCATGCTGCCCAGCGCCCATTTGCGCATGGACTTGCCGGTGTGGTTGTAGTTGGTGGACATCAGCGCATCGGCGCGCGCCCAGGTGCCCAGCCATGTCAGGGTGCAGTCCAGTTGTGCCGGACGGCCGTCACGCATGTACTGGTTGACCATCTTGGCGACACCACGCTCCAGGGTGGTGATGTCTTTGGTGGAGTCGCGGAAGGCTTGTTCCGACTCCTTGTTCAGGGTCGCCCGAGCCTTGTCAGAACCTTCATACTTGCTGCGAAACTGCAGTGCGCCGGTGTAGGGTTTGGGCGCAGATTCGCAGCGGAAGTTGCCGTCACTGGTCTTGAGCTTTTCAATCCCCTCGTAATAACCCTGAGGAGGTACCAGCGCGGCATGCGCGGCACCGCCGGTCAGGGCCAGCACGAGCAGGGCGGGGCTGAAGATTCGCTTGAATGCAGTCATGGTCGCCTCACTGGCCGGCCTGCGCGGTTTGCGCGGGCACGGCGTAGTTGTTGCGTTTGCAGAGCTTGGCCTCGACTTTCTGGGTACCGTTTTCCGGCCCTTGGACCTCGAGTGCCAACAGGTTCTGGCTGGCCCAGTCCTCGTCTTCACGCATCTGGAAGACGAAGCGGCCATTGGTGTCGGAGGTTTCCGGCTTCTCGATCTTGATGTCCTCGTGGCGCCCGTTGAGGTACCAGAGGGTGGCTTGCAGCACCTTCACCGAAGGGTCTTCGAACTTGATGTCCATCTGCAGGTTGCGGTTGATCAGGTCCTTGATCACGCCGCCCTTGCCGTTGACCATCAGCTCGTTCTTGCCGGGCTTGAGGGTGCTGCTGGCGCTCATCAGTGCCGGACGCGCGTCACAGCCATCGTCGAGCAGCGCGAGGATCTGCCGCCAGATGGTTTCCTGGTCCAGGCGATACAGGGGCGAGAATTCCCAGATGAGGATCTTCGGTGGATTGTTCTGGAATTCCTCGCTGCCCAGGTACTCGATCATCGAGCCTTCCAGGCCGCCACCAGGGAAGGCGACGTTGAGCACGTCGGCACCGATGTACTGCTCCAGGAAGCCGGAGAAGTTGTAGTTCTTGCCGCTGTGGCTGGTGCCGACCAGGGTGATCTGGGCGTTACCGCTGTCACCGAACAGATCGTCGCCGCCGCTGGCACCTTTCGGTTCGGTGGCGAACTGGTCCATGTACTGCACGGCATAGCTGGTGCCGCACAGTTGCCCGGCAACGTTGTGCAGGGTGCCGGTCTTGCCCATGCGCCCGGACTTGTGGGTTTCGAATTCCTTGCGTGGGATACCTTCGAAGGCCGGCATCTTGTGGACGGTGTCGGCCACGATCCTGGCTGCACGCTCAGCGCCGTAAGGCGTCCAGTGTTGGTCACCACGGAAGTAGAAGTCCTTGCCCTGGTCGGCGGCCGCCAACTGTTCGTTGGTCAGCGGCGACAGGTCCGGCACGTTGTAGCCCATGCTGGCGAAGCGCTTGAGCATGGCCTGGTAGTTGCCAAGGGCCTTCTGGTAATCGAAGGCGGCTTTCTCGGCCGGGTTGAGCATGTTGCGGTTCACCAGGCCTCGGGTGGGCTGGTACACCATCACCAGTTCAACGCCGCGCTTCTTGAACGCGTCGTGCACTTGCTGCAGGCGTTTGTAGCCTGCCGGTGTGGTGTTGAACTCGGTACGCAGGTCTTCGCGGGTACGGAACAACCAGTCGCCCTTGGCCTGTACCAGCGTGGTGAAGTTCTGCTGGTAGCGGGTGGTGTAGCGACTGGCGTCGTGTGCTTCGGGGCACAGCTGGCAGCAAGGCTCGGCAGTGAAGGTCGGCGCCTTGACCTCGTCGGCGCGCACGCCCTGGCTGATGGCCAGGAGGGCGGCGGACAGGCCCAGCAATTTCATCAAGTGTGGGGTCATGGTCTGGGCTTCCTTAATCGATCATTTCGGTCTGGCGTTCGACCGGGTCGATCAGCACGGCCTTCTGCTGGCGCACCAGCAGGTCGAGGATTTCGTCCTGGCGCTCACCGAGGATGCCGTTGAGGCTGATGCCGCTGGCCTTGCGCGGGGCGAGCATGGAGACTTTGTACAGCTCCACCGAGAGCGGTGAGTCGATCGAAAGAGGCCCTGAGCCATTGGCCGCCAGCTCACCGCCGACCACGATCAGGGACACCTTGGTGTCGAACGGGTCGAGGGCGATGTCACGGTCGGTATCGGACAAGTCCTTGATGTGCCCGTAGACACCCACCAGGCCGTTGGCCACGGCGACGTTTTCATACAGGCGGATGTTCACGCTGTTGCGCACGCGGATGCCGTGGCGACGGTTGTTGATCAGCTTGTTGCCCCAGATCAGGTTGTCGCCGCTCTCGTACAACGTGATGCCATCGGTGTGGTTGCGGTAGATCTCGTTGTAGGCGATGAGGTTGTTGACGCTGTTACGGTCGATCACCACGCCCGAGAGCTTGTTGTCGTAGCTCTTGTTGTTGATGATCCAGCTGTCGTTGACCTCACGCGATACGATGATCCCGTGCTTTTTCTTGGTGCCATACACCGTGTTGCCGGCGATGATCAGGCGGTGCGAACGGTCGTGCGGGTCGATGCCGTAGACGATGTTGTCGCGGTAGGTGCTGTCCTTGACCACGAAGTCCTGGGTCTCGTAGCAGTAGAACCCGTACCACATGTCGCTGAATTCCGAGCCGATGATCCAGCCGGTGGGCTCCGGGCGGCCCATGCGCTTGGCCATGTTCGGGGTGTACTGCGAGATGCTCACACCGTACGACTTGGACTTGGCATAGCCAAAGCTGGCCATCTTGGTGTTGACGATGTACGTCTCGGTACCGCCCCACGACAGCAGGAAGGGGCGGAATTCCTTGGGCGAGCGGAAGGTCGCCGGACCGTTGTCCTTCTCGCGCCAGCCAGTGACCTGGGTGTCGCTGACAAACAGTTTGCCGTCATTGACCAGGAACGCGCCGCCCTCCTGGGACAGGCGCAGTTGCTTGACCTTGCCGTCGATCTCAAGGATGCCCTTGTGCCCAACCACGATCGGTAGGCGCGCCAGGTAAACCCCTGGCTCGACTTCGCTGAGGTACTGTTTGGGCACCTTCTTGCTCAGCTCGACCAGGTCGACATGGCCATCATCGACAAAGATCGCCTGGGGGATGCCGTGCTGGCGTTGTACCCACTCGGCAGCCTTGTTGTCGCCGCCGATGAATTCCTTGAGCGATTCTTCCTGCAGCATGCGGCGCACGCTGACCTTGCCCTTGTGGCTGCGGTCGATCTTTTTCTGCACGGCGGCAGCGGTGTAACCGCTCAGATCGGGCAGCTTGGGCGGGTCCATGTGCAGCGGCTCGGTCGGGGCGCTGGACACGGTGTAGGTCTTGGCCTGCTGCAGTTCCTTGGCAATCACCGCAGGTTCTGCGGCGACGGCCAGGCCTGTGGCCAGCAGCAAAGCGCTGGCCAGAAGGCTGTGACGTATGTGCGGGTGAAGGTTCATTGCAGGTCCTCTACCGGCCTCAGAAGCGCCAGATCACGTCGACGAAGGCGCGGTGCATGTAAGAATCCGCTTCCTTGCCATAGGCATCGCCGGGTTTGAACACACCGGCACGCAGGCGCACCAGCGCGGACGGCTCGTCGATCGCCTGGCTCATCGAAGCGGGCAGCAGGCCCTGCTTGAAGTACTTGGTGACGACCACGTCCATTTCCTGGCCCAGGTCTTTCTCGCCGTTGACCAGCTGGCGGTTCACGCCGTTGTCGTTGACCGCGGCGTTGATGCCGCTGGAGCCGATGTTCTGCGAGCCATCGACACGCCAGAACTTGTGGTAGATGAAGCTGGCGTCGTAGTCCTCGCGCAGTTGCCAGGAGGCGAACAGCGTGGCCGCCTGCAGGTTGCCCAGCTCGCCACGGAAGGCCTCGCCGAAGCGGTGTACGCGTGAGCGGGTACCGGTGAAGTTGGAGCGGTTGCTCTCAAGGCCAGTCTGCTCGAAGTTGTTCGAACCGTCGTCGCCACCGCCGCCGCTGCCGCGGGCATAGGCCGCGCCGACCTGCCAGTTCGGGTCCAGACGCAGGCGGATGCCCAGGTCGGTGGCCCAGGCGTTGACGTCGCCGCTCTGCTTGCCGGTGACGACCTGGTCATCACCGACCAGCTGGCTGTTGAGCTTGTCGCGATCACCGGTCAGCCAGGTCAGGCTGCCCCAGTAGTTGACGGTGTGGTCGTTGCGCCAGTTGTAGGCGTCGCTGTTGGCTTCCAGGCCCAGCCAGGTGAGGTCGCCGGTGCGGGTCTTGTCCAGTGCGTCGATGGTTTCGCCCGGGCTTTTCAGGCTGCCACTGTCATGGGTGTGGTGGGCGCGCAGGCCGACCCAGTGGCCCGGTGTCCACTGCGTGGCGACGTTACCGTAGAGGTGCGTACGGTCTTCGTCTTCCGGGGCCAGCTCGGTCAGGTCGGTGCGGTACTCGCTGAAGCGCTGGGCCACACCCAGGTCCGCCTTGAGCAAGGTGGTGTCGAAGGTCCAGTTCAACGCTTCGATGTTGGTGTCGCGCCACATCCCGTCGTCGCTGCGCAGGCGTTGGCGACCCAGGCGCAGCTGCTCGCCGGGGTACGCGGTGAGGCCGCTGTAGCCAACCCAGAACTCGCGCATGGCCAGGTAGCTCTTGTCGGGTTGACGGCTGTCGTCACCGGTGTCGGTGGTGGTGCCGTCGTCGTTCTGGCGCAAGGTGTCGGTTTCGATGGTGTCGGTGGCGGCGACGGCCTGGCCCATGGCATAGGCACTCCAGTTGCCACGCTCGCCGTACACCCAAGGGCGCAGGTCCAGGCCCAGGCCATTGACGTCACCGCCGGAGCGGGTGCCCAGGTCGCGATCGTCTTCCGACTGGCCGGTGATTTTCACATCCAGGCCGAAGTTCTTCTGGGCAGTCATGTCGGCCAGGGTCGGGCAGGACCACAGCAGGGCGAAGCTCAGGCCGATACCGGCTTTCACGAAGGGATTGAGCGTCATAGCGAGTCCTCACCGTCTACTTCTTTTTCGTCGTCTTGCAGGGCCTCGAGGGCCAGGGTGCTGGCGCCGCCTTGGGCCATGCTGCCGCGAGCCTGCCTCTCCTGCGCCAGCAGGCTCTGCGCCTGGCTGCGCTGGTCAGGCGTGAGTTGTTGGTCGAGTTGCTGCAGCAGTTCGGTGGCCTGCGGCGTCGGGTTGGCCTGCGCAAGCTGGGCGAATACCCAGGCGTCGCCCGGTTGCGGGCGAATGCCATGGCCTTCGCTGAACAGCTGGGCAAGGGCGTAGTCGGCACTGTTCTGGCCACCGCGGGCGGCGCTAAGCAGATGGTCGACGGCCTTTTGCGGCTCGACGTTGCCCAGGTAGCCACGGCGATACAGCTGGCCAAGGTAGTAGTGGGCGCTGACTTCGCCGGCCTCGGCAGCGGCCTGCAGGTGGCGTTCGGCCTTTTCGGCATCCGCGGGCAAGGTCTTGCCTTCGTAGTACAGGCGGCCCAGCAGCAGCTCGGCGCGCGGCTGTTCGGCTTCGCGGCCTTTGTCGATGTAGGCCATCAACTGGTCGGTGTCGCCCAGTTCCGGGAAGTCGTAGACCAGTTGCGCCAGGCTCACCCAAGACGCCGGATTGGCCTCAGCGACCTGTTCCAGCAGCGCCTTGGCGGTTTTCTCGTCGGTCTGGCCCAGGCTGCGGTCGGCCAGTACACGGGCAACGCTGTCGACCCGAGAGGCAGGCACCGACCCGCGGGCATAGGCGGATTTGAGCTGGCCGATCAGGGCAGCCTGCTGGTCGGCCTGGCCGCGTTTCTGGTACACAGTGGCCAGTTCTACATAGCAGATGTCGTTGGTGTTCAGCGCAGCCTTGCAGATGTCCTCGACCTCAGCCAGGTGCTGGTCGTAGGTCCCCTGGGTGCGATACAGCAGCACCTGGGCCAGGCCCGCTTCCGGGTTGCCGGCCGCGCGCCACTGGTCGATCTGCTGCTGGGCATTGATGTCGGGGAAGCTCTGCGGGTAGGTCAGGTAGAGCATCGCCAGCGGGATCAGGGTGTTGCCTTGGCCCTGCTTGGCGGCGAGCTTGAGCAGGGTCTGGGCTTCTTCGCGTTCTGCCTGGGTGCTGTCGGGCTTGGCCACCAGCAGGCGGCCGAGGCGTGCCTGGGCGCGTGGCGAAGTGGCCGCCGCAGCGCGATAAGTGGCCTCGGCTTCCTTGAGTTGATCGGGGTCACGGGTAGCGACCTTGATGTCGGCCAGGCCGACTTGTGCCTCGCTGTAGCCCAGGTCCGCCAGCGCCTTGTAGTTGCGCTCGGCCAGCGCGGTGTCACCGCGCTTGAGGGCTTCGTTGGCCAGGCGCTGGTCGGGCAGGCCGGCACAGCCTGCCAGGGCGATGGCCGCGGCCAGGGCGCAGAGGCCCAGGCTTGCGCTCTTCTTGTGGGGCATCATGCGTTGATCCTCTTACAGCCCACGGGCCGCGGCTTTGTCGATCAGCCAGTTGAGCGAAGGGCCACGGTCACTGCTGACCGATGCCGGGCGCCCGGCCAGCTCGGCAGGCAGGCCGCCGTCTGGTTTGATCTGCACGCGGATATCGGAGGCCAGGTTTTCGCTGTTGAGGCTGGTGCTGCTGACGATCTGCCCGGTGCGCACTTCGTTTTCGCCAGCCACCTGGAAGTTGACGCGGGTACCTGGCTTGACTTCATCGAACTGGCGGTAGCTGAAGCGTGCTTCGACCATCGGGTTGCTGGTCCGCGGGATCAGCTGGAAGATCGGCTGGCCTTTGGCGGCGTACTGACCGTCGTCCACCAGTTGGCGGGCGACCACGCAATCGCAGGGGCTGGTGAGGGTGCCGGAGAGTTGCTTGCCGAACAGTTCCTCGACCTTGGCCGGTTCCAGCTGCGAGTCGTCCAGGTGGCCCTTGAGCATGTCCAGCATGCTGGTGCTGAAACTGGCCAGCGGCGCGCCTTTGACCACCATGCCGCCGGGCTCGACCAGGCTGTTGACGGTGCCGTCGCGCGGCATGGTGATGCTGGTGGTCGGCACCGCGACCACGCCGGCTTCGGCGTGGCTGACGAAGTACATGCCGTACAGCGATTTGGCGACGAAGCCGAAGGCGGCAACACCGACCACAAACACGCCGAGGGTGACGGTCACTGCCTTGAACCGGCCGAAGGCGGACAGGCCAGAGCCGCCGTCCTTCTGTTTGCGCGCCTTGGTGAAGTTGTCGCGCTGCAGGGTGCTGAGCACGTCGCCGACGCTGATCAGCTCACCTGAAAGGTGGCTGGTGATGATGTGGCGCAGGGTGGCGATGTCGCGCGGTTCGAGGTTCTGGAACTGTGCACCGGTGCGGCCATCGCTCGGGTTGCAGGAGCGCACCTGAAACTCGATGTCCATCGACAGGCCCAGGTTGTCGACCACGAACTGCAAGCGCCCGCGCAGTACCTGGCCGACCTGCAGCGGCTGCTTGGCGAAGAAGCTCAAGCCGCCAGCGGACAGGTCTTCGACCTTGACCTCATGGGTCTGGCGTTCGCCATCGAGGTAGCGCAGCTTGGCTGGGATGCGCACCCGGGCGTGCTGGCGCTGGGCTTCGGACTCATGCACGACATTGACGTTCACGGCGGTATTCATGGTGATTTGTTCCTGTTAGTTCCGATCCGGGTTTGGCTCACACGACCATGAACAGCACAGCGACGAAGATGCTGGCAGCCGAGAAGGTCATGGTCCGCGAGGACCAGGTGTTGAACCATTGTTGAAAACTGGCGAGGTCGCGTTTCAGGGCAGTCGGTTGGCGGGTCCAGGACTGCTTGTCGAGGCGGAAGAACACGTAGATCTTCATCATTGCCCCGACGATCTGGTTGTAATAGAGGATCAGCGGATAGGCCGGGCCGACGTTGTGCCCCGAGCACAGCAGCATGATGGTGAGGATCAGGCGGGTGATGCCGATCCACAGCAGGTACACCAGCAGGAAGCCCAGGCCGAACTTGAGGCTGGCGATCACGGCCACGGTCAGGCCCAGGAGGCTGGTCCACATCGACACACGCTGGTCGAACAGCACGATGCTGGTGAACAGCCCCAGGCGGCGCAGGCCCAAGCCCAGCGCTCGGGAGTTCTGGCGCAGGTTGTTGCCGTACCAGCGGTACATCAGTTTGCGGCTGGCCTTGAGGAAGCTTTTCTCCGGCGGGTGTTCGACCGTGTTGATGGCGGCGTCCGGCACGTAGAAGGTGTCGTAGCCAAGGCGCATCAGGCTGAACCAGCTGGACTTGTCGTCACCGGTGAGGAACTTGAAGCGGCCCAGGCGCCAGTGCATCAGCGAGTCGCTTTCGACGTCGGCGATGAACTCGGGGTTGGTCACCACGCTGGCACGGAACATCGACATGCGCCCGGTCATGGTCAGCACGCGCTTGCTCAGTGCCATCGAGCACATGTTGATATGGCGCTGGGCGAAGCGCAGCTTGTGCCACTCGCTCATGATGTAGCCACCGCGCACTTCGCAGAACTCGTTGGTGGTCAGGCCACCCACGTTCGGGTACAGCTTGAACCACGGTACGGTCTTGCGAACCACGCCTTCGGCCAGCACGGTATCGCCGTCGATCACCGCGACAACGGCGTTTTCATCCGGCAGCATGCGCGAGATGGCGCGGAAACCGTACGCCAGGCCATCACGCTTGCCGGTCCCGGCGATGCGCACGATGTCCAGCTTCACGTGGGCGGGCGGGTTGTATTTGGCCCACAGGCTCTTTACCAGCAGTTCATCGGACATTTCCACCAACGAACAGACCACGGTGGTGGGGAAGCCACAATCGATGGCTTCACGGATCACCGAGCTGTATACCTGCGCGGTGGTCAACGCTTCGATGCGGAAACTGGTGACCATCAGGTACACGTGCGAGGGGTCGGCTGCAGCGCCCATCTTCTGCACCTTGCGGCGCAGGTAGGGGTACACGCCGTAGAGGAAGATCATGCCGCGGATGAAATGGGTGGCGCCCATGGAGTAGCGCCAGATGCCGACTGCGCCGACCAGGAAGATGAAGTGCTTGGACTGCGAGTCGAAGATGTCGGCCGGCAAGGCCAGGGCGATCAACATGAGCAGGCTCATGTAGAGCAGCCAACCGGCGCACTGCAACAGCACTGTCTGTAGCCTTTGCATGTTCAGCATCCGTTGAGAATTCTGGGAAAAGGGCAGCGCAGGAGGCCTGCGCTGCCTGGCCGCTGGCTTACCAGCAGATGCCTTCGGTGCCGCGGGTAGTGCAGGTCGGCTTGCTCATGAAACCGACCAGGTCGATCACTTGCTTGCCAGCCGGTGCCTGGTCGGCAAGGGCGCGGAACTGCTCGTCACGGTTGCCCAGAACGATGATCTCGGCGTTGTCGATGACCTTCTGGAAGTCGGCGTTGAGCAGCGACGAGACGTGCGGGATCTTCGACTCGATGTACTCCTTGTTCGCACCGTGAACCCGGGCGTACTCGACGTTCTCGTCGTAGATGTCCAGTTGGTAGCCTTTGCCGATCAGGCGCTCGGCCAACTCCACCAGCGGGCTTTCACGCAGGTCGTCGGTACCGGCCTTGAAGCTCAGGCCCAGCAAGGCGACCTTGCGCTTGTCGTGGGCTTCGATCAGTTCAAAGGCGTTCTGCACCTGGGATTCGTTGCTGCGCATCAGCGAGTCGAGCAGCGGGGCCCGGACGTCGAGGCTGGCGGCACGGTAGGTGAGGGCGCGCACGTCCTTGGGCAGGCACGAGCCGCCGAAGGCGAAGCCAGGGCGCATGTAGTACTGCGACAGGTTCAACACTTTGTCCTGGCAGACCACGTCCATCACGTCGCGGCCATCGACGCCGACGGCCTTGGCGATGTTGCCGATTTCGTTGGCGAAGGTGACCTTGGTGGCGTGCCAGACGTTGCAGGTGTACTTGATCATCTCGGCGACTTCGATCGGCTTGCGGATGACCGGCGCATCGAGTTCTTCATACAGGCTTTGCAGGACGTCGCCGCTGGCGCTGTCCAGTTCACCGATGACAGTCATCGGTGGGTGGTCGTAGTCCTTGATCGCGGTGCTTTCACGCAGGAACTCAGGGTTGACCGCAACGCCGAAGTCGACGCCGGCCTTCTTGCCCGAGCAGTCTTCGAGAATCGGGATGACCACGTTCTTGACAGTGCCTGGCAGCACGGTACTGCGCACCACGATGGTGTGGCGGCGGGTGGTGTCACGCAGCACGTAACCGATTTCGCGGCAGACCGACTCGATGTATTCCAGGCCCAGGTCGCCATTTTTCTTGCTTGGGGTACCGACGCAGATCATCGACACGTCGCTGGCGCG
Organism: Pseudomonas sp. NPDC089758; assembly: GCF_044748705.1. Classification (NCBI taxonomy): domain Bacteria; kingdom Pseudomonadati; phylum Pseudomonadota; class Gammaproteobacteria; order Pseudomonadales; family Pseudomonadaceae; genus Pseudomonas; species Pseudomonas sp. NPDC089758. Next base: position 87,462 of record NZ_JBIVGN010000010.1, on the reverse strand, counting down.
GATGGCCTCGGCGAAGTCGGTGGTGCCACGCAGGCGGCCATTGGCGATGCCCTGTTGCAGCAGTGCCTCCAGGCCAGGTTCGACGATGGGCGACTTGCCCTGGTTGATCAGGTCGATCTTGGTGCTGGACACGTCCACACCAATCACGTCATGGCCTCGCGCCGTCAGGCAGCCTGCACAGACCGCACCCACATAACCCAAACCAAAGATGCTGATACGCATCGCTATCACCTCATGTGTTTATCACGCCAGCTCCTCCGGGAAGAGCCGGACCGGGTTGATTAACAACAGTTTTAGGGCGCACGGATCCCATGGCGAATGCACACTTCACCGAGCGCAGGCATGAACAAATCCGGAGCGCACAAAGTTATGCACTCAAAGTTGGCAGTCAAAGGCCAGTAATTAATAGGCGTGCCCTGAAATGCAGCCGTCTTTATTGCAATGCGCTACTTGGCGCGTTGCTGTGCTTGTTCTTTCAATTGGAAAAATCCTTTGAAATCAACCACTAGGACGATTTTAAGGGGCGCGTCTCTCCTGCTGGGCAGGGCCTACGGGAGTACCCGGGGCGTTTGTTAAAAGTTTCAGCGCCGCTATTGTTTCGCGACTGCTTGTCATCTGTAAGTCATCTCTCACACCGCACAGGCATGAAATTCGTTACGGCACTATGAGCTATGCGTCGCAGAAGAAGTTCCTGGGTGGGTTTCGCCCCGATGAAAGATTTCTAAATAATTCTTCAGTAGCGAATAGTTTCAAACTGATAGCACGCTTCGGAAGCACCCCTGTATATAAAGGGCGAAAACCGGGTGCGATATTTTTGTGCCAGCATGGGAAAATTTTTTTCAAAATTCGTCAAAAAAGTACGAGCGGGCTTATGACGGTTGGCGATAACGGCTCCTTCGTCCGTTTTTTGACGCTGGTTTGTTGGCGTGATGGCTTTGTGATTCATGCCTCAGGGTGGTGCGGGATCACATTCAGAAATACTCAAAGCCATGCAAAAGCTAAGGTTTTTTCCCAGCGGGTCGTTAACACCCTTGGACGCACCTTTCAGGCGCTGTCCATGTACGACGGAGCGTCTTGGGCAGCCTGAGGCCACTGGCCATCAGGGGCGTCTCATCCTTAATCACATGGAAGAGACGAGATCACGCTTATGAAAAAGACATCGCAGGCTTTCCTTGCCACCGTATCGCTGCTTGCTGCCGGGCTGTCGCAGGCTGGGCCTAACGTCAATGTGACGTTCAAAAATGTGGGGACTGTACCCGCAGAGTTGAAGATGGTTACGTCGAACGAGACCAGTACCTATCAGATAGCCAGCCCTAAACCGGCCCAATGGGTCCCGGCGGGTGGCCAGACCAACTTCGATGTGCAGCGCATGGTAAGCCCAGACGTTAATGCTGCCATGGTCCGCTACACCATTGGCCGTAAAACGTGCGCATTGGGTACGACTTTCCAGATGCGCATGCTTCCCGGTGGGATAAAACAACCCCAGTGGACCAAAACTGCGACGCCCAGCGGGGGAGCAGCGTGTACAGCGAATATAACCAGTACGCGCGCGGATAACTCATGGACCGTTGAGTTCACCATGAAGTAACTCATTCCGGGGCTACACGCTGCCTCGCCGGTGAGCCTGCGAGGCAGATTGTTTAGGCAAACACCATCTGCTTACAGAATAGTGATAGGGGTGAGTTATGGAAATCATCAAGACTTCCGGGGTGCGCGAATTGAAGTTTGATAATTCAGTACCTGTAAAGCGCATTGCTGATCCTGCTGAAACTGAACCGACAACGCCTGTTGCAGCGCCCTCATCGGACACGCGAAGTGAAATAACGTCGTTAGCCCGACAGCTCAGTGATGCCGCAACCCGTGCGGCTTCCAGGGATGCTCAGTTGGGTCGTAAAGAACTTGCGGAGCTGGCGAAAACCATATTGGATAGGGTGTGCGGCGGCAGTTACCAATTCAGCAAAAGTGCCCACGACGCCTTCGTTCCCAATACCGAAGACCCTGAGTTGCTGGAGCGCGCGCGGCAGGCGACAGCATTTTTGAATGGTAAGGAAGAGAACCCTTTCGGGCAACTCGCGCGAGAGCAGTTGAGCTTGATCGTGTATGACGATGGTGGTGAATTTACAACGAATGAACGTAACGCCGCCTGGCAAGAGCTGAGTAAGCGCGAATGTGAGTGGACTGTTTATATGGGCCACAAGATCAGTGCTGAAATTCAATCGACAGGAAGTAAAGATCAGGGGCTTTACGAAATACTCGATTACTACAGGTCATTACCTGCCATTGAGCAAGCGCAGCTCGGGAATTACGAAGCTGACATCATGATGCAATTCTCGATGTCCGAAGTTGAATGGCCCGAATTCAATACTTCTTTAATCGACATGATCGCCAAGGAATGGGAGCCGGCGAAGGACGATATCGCTAAAACACTCGACCCGCAGGCTGAAGGTTCGTCCAACGGGAAACCCAAAGCATGAACCCGATCATCACCCTTCAGGGCATCACCCGCCGACTGGGCACTCGACCGGTGCTGCACAACCTTTCACTCACCATCCCCCGCGGCCAGACCTGCGCCATCATCGGGCCTTCCGGTTCGGGCAAAAGTACCCTGCTCAACCTGATCGGCCTGCTCGACCAGCCTTGCTGCGGTCGGATCATGCTCGCCGGCCAGGACATGATGCCAACCACAGCAGACCAACGGGCAATCCTGCGCAATCGCATGCTGGGTTTCATCTTCCAGAGCTTCAACCTGCTGCCGCGGCTTTCTGCGCTGGACAACGTCGCCTTGCCGCTGAGCTACCGCGGTATCGGGCAAGCGGCCGCGCGTCAGGCGGCGCGAGCGCAGCTGGAGGCGGTCGGGCTTGGCGAGCGGGCGCAACACTTGCCAGCCGACTTGTCCGGTGGCCAGCGGCAACGGGTCGCCATCGCCCGGGCGCTGGTGACAGAGCCTGCGTTGCTGCTGGCCGATGAGCCGACTGGCAACCTCGATGGCACCACGGCCCAGGACATTGCAGCGCTGTTGCTGGCACTCAATCGTGAGCGGGGCGTGACCTTGCTGATGGTCACCCACGACCCTGCCATGGCCCAGCGCATGGAGCGTTGCATCGAGGTGCGCCATGGCGGGGCCTTTGATGCCTGAGGCCTATGGCCCTTCGTGGCCACAGCGTTTGAGCGAGGCGTTGGCCAGCTTGCGGCAAGCAGGCCCCCGTGCCTGGCTGACGCTGATCGGCATCGCGGTGGGCTGCGCGGCGCTGGTGGCCTTGCTCAATATCGGGCACAGCGCCACGCAACATGCTCGGCAGCTGTATCGAGGTATGGGCAGTGATCTGCTGGTCGCCAACCTACAACGCCCTGCTGAAGTTGTTCCGCCGGTGGCCCTGGACCTGTCTGTATTGCCAGCGTCCATTCGCGCGGCTGCGCCTTTGCTGGTTTCTGTGGCCACAGTGCAATTGGCGAGCAAGCGCCATGAGACGCTGGTCGCTGCAAGCACGCTGCAACTGGCGCGAGTACTGGACTTGCAAGCCAGTCAGGGCCGCTTGTTGTCCGCCTACGACGATGACACCACTCACGTGTTGCTGGGGGCCACGCTGGCCCGGCAACTGGGTGCACGCGTGGGCGACCGTCTGCAGTCGGGCCGCTACCTGTTCGAGGTGGTTGGCGTGCTTGCGCATCGGGGCTACAACCCGATGCTGCCAATACAGGTCGACGATGCGCTGTTGATGCCATTGCCGGGTATGCGTCGCCTGGGCGCTGTGCCGGAGGTGGGGACGGTGCTTGCACGCGGCCATGCTGTCGCCGTGTTGCCGGACACGGCACGAACGCTGACTGATTATCTGGCTTCGCGACTACCTGGGTACGAGGTCGATGTGCAGCTGCCACAGCAGTTGCTCGAAGGGATGGCCAACCAGTCACGGATGCTCACGTGGGTGCTCGCCGGCTTTGCAGGTATTGCATTGCTGTTGGGTGGGGTTGGGGTGATGAATGTGATGCTGATGAGCGTAGCGCAGCGCCGTCGCGAGATCGGCGTGCGCATGGCGCTGGCACCCGCGATATTGCCTGGTTGTTCCTGCTCGAAGCGTTGTTGCTGGCAGGGGGCGGAGCGTTGCTCGGCACGCTGGTGGGACTGGCCGCCAGTTGGGGCTTTGCCTTGCTGTCAGGCTGGCGCTATGCGCTGGATGCGTCATCGATAGGGCTGGGCATGGGCAGCGCGTTGTCGCTCGGCCTGTTCTTTGGCTTGCAACCGGCGCTGGCTGCGGCACACCTGCAACCTGTATTGGCATTGCGCGATGACTAGGTGGCCTGTGTTTCTGTGCCTGGCGCTGCTGGGCGGAGCCGTACTGGCGGCAGAGCCCCTGCAGCCGTCTCGTGCGGGCCAGGCCTTTGCGGTGTCGGCCACTGCATGGGCGGCCGGCGGGGAGGCCGAGGTATCGCTGGAGCTAGCCGACGCGGTTGCCTTGGCCCTGCGGGACAACCGCGCCATCCGCAGTGCTTACCTTGAGCGCATCGCGCAGAAATTCGACCTGCGCGTGGCGCGTGATCACTATGCCCCACAGCTCTCATTCAAGGCGCGTACCTTTGGCAATCGCAACAGTGATGACCATTACCGCGAGGTCCAGCTCGCCCCGGCGGCGAGCCTGTTGACGCCCTACGGCACACGGCTGAGCCTGGATTGGGCGTATGCCCAGACACGCACCGACAGGGCTGGCGCACGCTACCACGATGGCGCCAACCTGATGGTGATACAGCCGCTGCTGCGCGGTGCCGGGCGTGAGGTGGCCAGTGCACCGCTACGCCAGGCGTTACTCGCCGAGCAATTGAACCGCTTGGTGCTCAAAGACCGCGTGGCCGAAGTGATCACGCGTACCATCTTGCAGTATCGCGAACTGCTTCAAGCCCAGGAGCAGTTGCACATTGCCCAGCAGGGGCTGGCTCGGGCCCGGCAACTGGTGAAGGTGAACCACGCGCTGATCGCGGCGGGGCGCATGGCTGCATTCGACAAGGTTCAGGCCGAAGCCGAGGTGGCTGGGCAGGAGTTGGCCCTCGAAAGCAGCCGTAATCAGCTCCACGCAAGTCGGCTGGCGTTGGCTCAGGTCTTGGCAGTGGACCTTGCCGCCCCTTTGCGGGCAGTGGAAAAGGGCCACGTCCAGCGCTTGCAGGTCGATACTGCGCAGGCTCTGACCTGGGCCGAATCGCTGCAACCTGCGTATTTGATGCAAGTGATCACGGGTGAGCAGGCGTTGATCGATCTGCAGGTGGCGCGCAATGAGCAGTTGTGGGATGTGTCGCTGGTCGGCGGGGCCAGCCAGACGCGCCAGCGCCCCGGTAACCAGGTTAGCTGGGAGCACTATGTGGGGCTGGAGCTGCAAATACCGCTTGGAGACCTGAGCCGGCGTCAGGCCGAAGTGCGTGCCCGCGTGGCTGTGGAACGTCAGCAGGTCAGCCTGGCAGAGGCGCACCAGCAGCTCCAGCGCGAGGTGTTGACCGCCGTGCGCGATACCCAGGTGCGCTGGCGCCAGCTGGAAATTGCCGCACGGGCGCTGTCGCTATCGCAGCGCAAACTGGAGATAGAGCAGGAAAAGCTCGCCGTCGGGCGCTCGAGCAATTTCCAGGTGCTCAGCTTCGAGAGCGATTTGCGCAATGCACAGAGCGTCGAACTGGATGCCAGAATTGCCTACCTCAATGGCCAGGCTGAACTCGACCGGATATTGGGTACCACGCTGCAAAGCTGGGCGGTGGCGCTCAATGATTAGCTGGCGGTTGCTGCTGTGGCTGCTGGCGTGCCTGGCAGCGTTGCTCCTGTGGCAAGCCTGGCCTGCCAGCCAGGGGCAGGTTATCGAGGCGCGATGGCTGTGGGTTGAGCCACAGTGCCTGGAAAGCCGACTGGGCCTGGTCGGCAGGGTGCAGGCGGTCCACCAGCAGATCCAGGCTGCGCCATTCGACGGCGTGATCGCCGAAGTACAGGTGGACCCAGGCCAGCGGGTGGCTCCAGGCCAGCCACTGTTCAGGCTCGATACCGCCCAACTGGATATCCAGATACGCCAGGCAGAGGCCGAGTGGCTCAAGGCGCGGACCAGCGTGCGGCTGCTGCAGGGTTGGGAAAGCGGGCCGCAGGTGGCCCGAGCGCGCCGCGCGATGTTTGGCGCCCGGGCGGCTCTGGTAGCCAGCGAGGCTGCGCTGGCAGACACCCGGCGCCTGTTCGAGCGGGGGATTGTCGCCCGAGTCGAGGTCGACAGCCTGGCGCAGCAGGTAGCCGCTCAGCGCGAGGCGCTGCAAGATGCCGAACAGGAGCTGGGCCTGGTGCGCGAACGCGGGCAAGGCGATGAGCTGCGTATTGCACAGATGGAGCTGGCTAACACCCATACCCGTTGGCAGGCGTTGCTGGCGCAGCGTGAACGTAGGGTGGTCAGGGCGCCTTTCGCGGCCTTGGTGGTGCGTGCCGACCACCAAGGTGACGGTGCCTCACGGCACCTCCAACCGGGTCAGCGAGTCAGCCAGGGCGTGCCCTTGCTGACGCTGGTTGACCTTGATCTACTGCAGGTGCTGGCCGCAGTCCAGGAGCATGACCTGAACAGGCTGCGCGAAGGGCTGCAGGTCGAGGTCATCATCGCCGGTCAGCCACTTGCCGGGCAGGTGCAACGGATTGCCCTGCAGGCCAGGAACGATGAAGGGCAGGGGGCCTGGTACGACGTGCAAGTGGCCTTGCAGATGCCGAGGGACGCGTCGACACCGTTGTTGCGCCTGGGGATGACAGCGCAGTTGACAGTGATCGCCCATAGATCGGAGCAGGGCATTGCGGTACCGGCAGAGGCGCTGCAGGTGGACGAGGCGGGGCAGGCTTACGTGGTTTACCGGGCTGGGGGTGATCGGCAGGGGCGCAAGGTGCCGGTTACCGCTGGTAGGGCGGTAGCGCAGGGGGTCGAGGTGCTGGGGCTGTCGGCGGGTTATGTGCGCATGCCGTAAAAGGGCCGCTGTGCGGCCCCTTCATCGGTCACAGCTGCAGGGAACAGGTGCCTGGCGGTGGGGCAGGCACTCACTCGGCCGGATGGTCGCGCAAGAACACCAGGTGATCAGGCTTGGACTGTTCGGCGCTGTAGTAGTAGCCCTGTACGTCGAACTGCTTGAGCTGCTGGGGGTCGTTGACCCGCTCCTGGATCACGAAGCGGCTCATCATGCCACGGGCTTTTTTGGCGTAGAAACTGATGATCTTGTACTGGCCGTTCTTCAGGTCCTTGAAGTCGACATTGATTACCCGGCCTTGGAGGGCGCTGCGTTTCACCGCGCTGAAATACTCGTTGCTGGCCAGGTTCAACAGCAGGTCATCACCCTGCTCGGTCAGCGCCTGGTTCAGCCATTGGCTGATACGCGTGCCCCAGAAGGCATACAGGTCCTTGCCACGGGCATTGGCCAGCTTGGTACCCATTTCCAGGCGGTAGGGCTGCATCAGGTCGAGCGGGCGCAGCAGGCCGTACAGACCGGAGAGCATGCGCAGGTGCTGCTGGGCGTAGGTGAAGTCGTCTTCGCTCAGGGTTTCGGCGTCCAGCCCGGTATACACATCGCCCTTGAAGGCCAGCAGGGCCTGCTTGGCGTTTTCCGGCGTGAAGTCTGGCGTCCAGCTGCCAAAGCGAGCGGCGTTGAGGCCGGCGAGTTTGTCCGACAGGTGCATCAGCTCGCTGATCTGTGCCGGTGACAGCTCACGCAGTTGCACGATCAGCTCCTGAGAATCGTCCAGGTACTGGGGCAGGGTAAAACGCTCGGTCACCGCAGGGGTGTCGTAATCGAGGGTCTTGGCGGGGGAAATCACCGTCAGCATCGGGTCGGCTCCTGGAATCGTTGCCGGGATTCTACGGATTGAAGCAAGGGAACGCCAAACTATGGCGACAATAGTCACAGACCATCGGATGAGCAGGCGCTATAGTGCGCCTTTCGCTGTGACGGAGAGACCGATCGTGCGCATTGCCGGTGTCTTGCTGGCCTCACTCTTGAGCCTGGCCGCCCACGCCGCCCCTATTCCCCCCGCCAGCCTGGACCGCAGCCTGTGGCCCGAACAGTTGGACACGCCAGCGTTGTTCGATGTCGCGTCGCGCGCCGAGATCCTGTCGTTTGCCCAAGTGCTGCACGAAAGTGAGCTGCTCGACGACCAGGCGCTGGCCGCGCGTCTGGGTTTGCGGCAGATCAACCTGCAGAAGGTGCGGGCGCTGCGGGCGCGCATGTGGCAGCGGCTGTGGCAGGGCTACCAGCAAGCCCAACGCAGCTGCGAGCAGGATGCCTCGTTCTGCTACCTGGTGGAGTCCATGGCCGATTTGCGCACGAAGGCTGCGACGTTCGCCGCCGATGTCGGTACCTTCTATACCGGCTGGGTCGAGCCTAGCCACCAGTTTCATGTGCGCTACCTGGATGAGCAACTGCGCAAGGCGGCGCTGTTGCCGCAGATCACCAGCGAGGTCGAACGCCTGTCCAACCGTGAGCGCAGCGGCGATGAGCTTAACGACCGCATGTTCCTGCTGACCTTCGTGGGCGGGCCCGGCCCCCAGGGCAGCACGACCGACACGCTGACCGATTACCTGCGCAAACAGAAGATGCAGGGCACCTTCTTTGTGTTGGGCAACCGCCTGCAGCAGCGGCGTGACGCTGGAGCGGCCAATGCGCTGGGGCAGCTCTATGATGGCCAGTGCGTGGGGCTTCAGGGATGGGAGTATCGCTCGCATGCCCAGTGGAACGGCTGGCAGGATTCGCTCAGGCGCAGCCAGGCGCGGATCCAGGCCGACCTGCCTGAGCAGTACGTGCCGTTGTTCCGCCCGCCCTATGGTCAGCGCCGGGCCGATGGCGAGGCATTCATGGCCAGCCTGCAGTTGCGGGTGTCGCTGTGGGATATCGACGCACAGGATGACGGCCCGTTGACAGCCCAAGCCTCGGCCCAGCGGGTGGTGACCTTGATGCTGCTGTGGCGCAAGGGGGTGATCCAGTTCCATGACAGCCTGCCCAAGGCGCAGCCGGCGGTGCAATGGTTACTGGAACATACCGCGCAAAGCGGCATTGGCTGGGAGGATTGCCGTGAATACGGCGATCAGGAATAACGGGTCTGACTTCTGACTGTAGTCCCGTATGGGGCCATCGCCAAGTCCTGTTCGTCATTCGGAAAAATAAACTTCACCAACGCGTAAAAATGCTTTTTTTAGTCATGCTTTTTGCGGTATGAAGAAACCAGACAGCCGATTCCTGCAGCACAGGTGGCGTCATCCAAGCCCACCTTGCCAGGTTCACTTCCCGCCCGTAGCGACGCGGATACGGGAAGAACGGCAGTCACTCTGCGGCGCAGCAGACCGCGCCGTGTGGCTTCGACATAAGGTGACCGAGTATGGATGACCAAGGACGCAACCCTTCCTCCAGCAAGCCAATCCTCTATGTGCTCGATACCAACGTCCTGATTCACGACCCCAACGCACTTCTCAACTTCGAGGAGCACCACGTCGCCCTGCCGATGACGGTGCTGGAGGAACTCGACAAGCTCAAGACCGGGAAACACACCATCGCCGCCGAATGTCGCCAGGCCATCCGCCTGATCGACCAGACCCTCGGTGACGCATCGCCCAACGATGTCGAGCAGGGCGTGCCGATCCAACGTGGCAAGGGCGGGCCAAAGGGCTTTCTATCGATCCTGATGAGCCCCCGCAGCGAACCCAACCGGCTGCTGCCGGAGAACCTCAACGACAACATCATCATCAACCAGTTGCTGGAACTACGGGCCAAACGTGCCGACCTGGACGTGGTGCTGGTCACCAAAGACATCAACATGCGCCTTAAGGCGCGGGCCTGTGGCATCGCGGCCGAAGACTACAGTACCGACCAGCTGGTCGATGACGTTTCGCTACTTTCCAAGGGCTACCACTCGGTCACCGGTTCGTTCTGGGACCGTGTCAGCAAGGTCGATACCCGTCAGGAGCGGGGACGAACCTGGCATCGTGTGCAACTGATCGACAACCTGCCGGCGGTGCATGTCAACGAGTTCATCATCGATGAGCAGGGGTTCGTGGGTTGGATCAAGGGCATCCGCAACGATGAGCTGTTGCTGCTCGACTTGCACCAAGAGCCACTGTTGCACCAGGAGGCCTGGGGCCTCAAGCCGCGGGATATCCATCAAAGCCTGGCGCTGTTCGCGCTGCTCGACCCGGATATCCACCTGGTCAACCTGACCGGCGCCGCCGGCTCTGGCAAAACCATCCTGGCGTTGGCGGCGGCCATCGAGCAGACCATGGTCAGCAAACGTTACCGCCGGATCATCGCCACCCGCAGCGTGCAGGGGCTGGACCAGGAAATCGGCTTTTTGCCGGGCACCGAAGCCGAGAAGATGGAGCCTTGGCTGGGCGCGATCACCGACAACCTCGAAGCGTTGCACATGGATGATGAAAGCACCCACGGCAGTGTCGAATACATCCTCGAGCGGGTCCCCCTGCAGTTCAAATCACTGAACTACATCCGGGGTCGCAGCTTCCAGCAGAGCCTGATCCTGATCGACGAGTGCCAGAACCTGACGCCGCACCAGATGAAAACCATCATCACCCGTGCCGGTTCCGGTTCCAAGGTGGTCTGCCTGGGCAACCTGGCGCAGATCGACACCCCCTACCTGTCCGCGACCAGTTCGGGCCTGACCTACCTGACCGAGCGTTTCAAGGACTTCCCCCACGGTGTGCACATCACCCTGCAAGGTGTACCGCGCTCGGTGCTGGCCGAGTACGCCGAGTCGCATCTGTAGCCTCTCGAACCGGGCGGTGCGCCGCCCGGTTTTTTCCACTGCTCAAACCTGACCCACAGGTTTACACTCTGTGTTCCCTTCACAGGAGCAGAGCAGTGCTGACACATCTTGATTCCCAGGGGCGGGCCAACATGGTCGACGTCACTGAAAAGGCCGTGACCGAGCGCGAGGCCACCGCTGAGGCGCGCGTGCGGATGTTGCCGCAGACCTTGCAGATGATCGTCGAGGGTGAGCATCCCAAGGGCGATGTGTTCGCCGTGGCGCGTATCGCCGGCATTCAGGCAGCGAAGAAGACCAGCGACCTGATCCCGCTGTGCCACCCGCTGATGCTCACCAGCGTCAAGGTCGAGCTGAGCGCCGAGGGCGTGGATGCGGTGCGTATCCTCGCACGCTGCAAGCTGGCCGGGCAGACCGGCGTGGAAATGGAAGCGCTGACCGCGGCCAGCGTTGCCGCACTGACGATCTACGATATGTGCAAGGCGGTGGACAAGGGCATGGTGATCGAGCAGGTGCGCTTGCTGGAGAAGCTCGGCGGTAAGAGCGGCCACTACAAGGCGGATGCGTGATGAACATCAAAGTGATGTATTTCGCCCGTTACCGCGAATTGCTCGGGGTGGATGCCGAGCGCCTGGAAGGTGACTTCAAGGTGCTCGACGATGTACGCCAAGCCTTGGTGGCCAAGGGTGGGCAGTACCAGGTCCTGGCCGAGCAAAACCTGATGTGCGCGCGCAACGAAGAGCTGTGCAAGCTCGATGAGCCGCTGGAAGCGGGCGATGAGGTGGCGTTCTTCCCACCGGTGACCGGAGGCTGAGCATGGCTGTGCGAGTGCAGGACGGTGCGTTCGACCCCGGGGCTGAGGTCAATGCCATGCATGCCGCCAATGTCGGCGTGGGCGCGGTGGTCGGGTTCGTCGGTTACGTGCGCGATTTCAATGATGGCCGGGACGTGGCTGGGATGTTCCTGGAGCATTACCCTGGCATGACCGAGAAGGCGTTGGCGAAGATCGTGGTCGAGGCCGAGCAGCGCTGGCCGTTGCTGAAGGTTGAAGTGCTGCATCGCATCGGTGCGCTGGAGCCTGGGGAGCCGATCGTGTTCGTCGGTGTGGCCAGTGCCCATCGGCAGGCGGCCTTCGATGCCTGCAATTTCATCATGGATTACCTGAAGACCCGTGCGCCGTTCTGGAAGAAGGAAAATACCCAGGAGGGGCCGCGGTGGGTCGAAGGCCGGCAGAGTGATCAGGACGCGGCGGGGCGCTGGTGAGGCCTGATCGATTGGCCGGGGCTTTGCCCCGGATCGCCGGCAAGCCGGCTCCCACAGGGATCTCGCCAGCTTTTAGAAGTTGAGCAAGACAGTTGCTGCCACAGGTACAGCGTAGGCCTGAAGAACCGCGCGGTCGTGGTGGGAGCCGGCTTGCCGGCGATGGGCTGCGCAGCAGCCCCATAGCAGACCTGTAATAGCCCGAGCGCGCTCGACGGGGCCAGCGGGCATCTGGGTCCGCTTTGCGGCCCATCGCCGGCAAGCCGGCTTTGTCCGCACCCATCAATGATGCTTGCGCGGCACCGGCTTGAGCAGTTCGTCCGGCGGCATCTCGCATTTGATCTTGCGCCCCAGCAGCGTCTCGATCGCCGGCAACTGATATGAATCGTCCTCACCGGCAAAGCTGATCGACACACCATTGGTGCCGGCACGGCCCGTACGGCCGATACGGTGCACGTAGTCATCCGGGTCTTCCGGCAGGGTGAAGTTGATCACATGGCTGATGCCGTCGATGTGAATGCCTCGCCCCGCCACGTCGGTGGCCACCAACACGGTGATCCGGCCTTCGCGGAAACTTTCCAGGGTACGTATGCGCTTGTGCTGCGGCACGTCGCCCGACAGCTGGGCGGCATTGATACCGTCGCGTACCAGTTTCTCCTCGATACGCCGCACTTCGTCCTTGCGGTTGGCGAACACCATCACCCGCTCCCACTTGTTCTGGGTCACCAGGTTGTACAACAGCTTGTACTTGTCGCTGCCCGCCACCGCGTAGACGTGCTGTTCGACGGTTTCGCTGGCGACATTCTCCGGCTCGATCTCGACGATCGCAGGGTTGGTGGTCCACTGCTTGGCCAGGTTCATCACGTCGTCGGTGAAGGTGGCAGAGAACAGCAGGGTCTGGCGCTCGCTCTTGGGTGGGGTCTGACGGATGATCTGCCGCACCTGTGGGATGAAACCCATGTCGAGCATACGGTCGGCTTCGTCCAGCACCATCACCTCGACCATGTCCAGATGCACATCGCCGCGCTGGTTGAAGTCCAGCAGGCGGCCAGGGGTGGCCACCAGGATGTCGCAGTGGCGTGCTTCCAGCGCCTTGAGCTGCTTGTCGAAGTCCATGCCGCCGACGAAAGTCATGACGTTCAGGCCGGTGTATTTGGTCAGCGCGGCAGCGTCCTTGGCGATCTGTACCACCAGCTCGCGGGTAGGCGCGATGATCAGCGCACGCGGCTCGCCCATGTAGCGCTCTTTGGGCGGCGGCGTCTGCTGCAGCTGAGAGATGATCGAGATGAGGAACGCGGCGGTCTTGCCGGTGCCGGTCTGCGCGCGGCCAATGGCGTCCTGCCCGCGCAGGGTGTAACCCAATACCTGGGCCTGGATCGGCGTGCAGTAAGGAAAGCCCAGGTCATGGATGGCGTGCATCAGCTCGTTGGAGAGCTTGAAATCGTGGAAGCGGGTCTTGCCTTCCTGTGGTTCGACCACGAAGTCTTCAGGCTTCCAGAGGCTGGCCTGGGGTTTGGGCTTGCGTTCGCGGCGGGGCTTGTCCTTGGCCGGCGGCTCGGCTTTGGCCGCGGCGACAGGCAATGGAGCCTTGGCGGCGGCTTCGGTGCGCGGCGTGGAGGGCTGCGGCTCGGGCTGGGCTACGTGCGCCGCAGGCGGCGTGATGCTGGCAGCAGGAGCGACGGCCTGAGGTGCCGCGTCTCCCTTGCCGAATATTTTCTTGAGTGCCTTGAGCACGATCGTCTCATCAACTGATTAAGGAATGTACGCCGGGCAGTGTAATGCAAGATCTGGGCGCGGCGTAGCGGAATGCGCCCACAACTACAAGAGAGCCTGACTATTGCAGTTGCGTGCTCAGCCAGTCGTGGATATCGCTCAGCTCTGCCACCACCACCTCGTGCTCCATTGGGTATTCCTGCCAGCGTGCGGCCACGCCCCAGGTGTTCAGGTACTCGAAAGCGGTGCGGCCCATGGCCGGGATCACCACCGGGTCGTGCACCCCATGCAGGCACAGGGCCGGGGTGCGTTGCTGACAGGCGCTCAGCTGATGGGTGTCGTTGAAGGTCGGTGCGTAGGTCGACAGTGCGATCACACCGCCCAGTGCTTCTTGCCACTTTATATAGGCGGTGTGCAGCACGACCGCGCCCCCTTGGGAGAAACCGGCCAGGATGATCCGCGTCAGGTCGATGCCCTTGGCCCGCTCGGCTTCGATAAGGGCAATGATCTGGTCGGCCGATTCTTCCAGCTGCGCTTCGTCGATGGCGCGGGCCGGGGTCATGGCCTTGATGTCGTACCAGCTGGGCATGGCATAGCCGCCGTTGATGGTGACTGGCCGGGTCGGCGCCTGGGGCATGACGAACCGCGTGCTCAGCAGACGTTCCTGCATGAATTCGGCAACCGGTAGGAAGTCGTAACGGTCGGCGCCCAGGCCGTGCAACCAGATCACACAGGCATCTGCGGTTTTCTGGGGTTCGAGAATCAACGGGTGGGTCATGACTGCTCCGAAAGTGTGCGAATCGTATGAAGGCATGCGCAAAAAGAAGGCGCTGGAAATGATTGTCGGAAAAAGAATGTCGCAACGATACAACTTTCCCTACTTGACGAGCGCTTAAACGCTTTAGCCGCCAACTATGGTACGCCCCTTGCTATGAAACCTGCGATGCAAGGGTCGGGCCGGTACGGTAACACCCTTGACACGCGAAGGCTGTCATAGAACAGCCCATTGCGCCATTGACCCAATAACAAGCCAACAAGGGTCGGATGCGCCTCATAAGGGTGCGGTGCAATTCCGGCTCGTACAACAAGAGCGATTTGGAGGTTGTGAATGAAGATGTTGAAAACCACCCTGGCAGTCCTCACCGCTGCCGCCGCGCTGGGCGCCGTGAGCAATGCCCAGGCCGGCGCCACCCTCGATGCGGTCAAGAAGAAGGGCTTCGTTCAGTGTGGCGTGAGCGACGGTCTTCCAGGCTTCTCGGTTCCTGATGCGCAGGGCAAGATCATCGGTATCGACGCCGATGTCTGCCGCGCCGTGGCCGCCGCGGTGTTCGGCGATGCCACCAAGGTCAAGTTCAGCCAGCTCAACGCCAAGGAACGCTTCACTGCGCTGCAGTCCGGCGAAGTCGACGTGCTGTCGCGCAACACCACCTGGACCAGCTCGCGCGATGCCGGCATGGGCCTGGTGTTCACCGGCGTCACTTACTATGACGGCGTTGGCTTTTTGGTCAACAAGAAGCTGGGTGTTTCCAGTGCCAAGGAGCTCGATGGCGCGACCATCTGCATCCAGGCAGGTACCACCACCGAGCTGAACGTCTCCGACTACTTCCGCGCCAACGGCCTGAAGTACACCCCGATCACCTTCGATACCTCCGACGAAAGTGCCAAGTCGCTGGAGTCTGGCCGTTGCGACGTGCTGACCTCGGACAAGTCGCAGCTGTTCGCCCAGCGTTCCAAGCTGGCCGGCCCGACCGACTACGTGGTGCTGCCGGAAACCATCTCCAAGGAGCCGCTGGGCCCGGTGGTACGCAAGGGCGACGAGGAGTGGTTCAGCATCGTCAAGTGGACCCTGTTCGCCATGCTCAACGCCGAAGAGGCTGGCGTCACCTCGAAGAATGTCGAGGCTGAAGCCAAAGGTACCAAAAATCCTGACGTCGCCCGCCTGCTGGGTGCCGATGGTGAGTACGGCAAGGACCTCAAGCTGCCCAAAGACTGGGTAGTACAGATCGTCAAGCAAGTGGGTAACTATGGCGAGGTGTTCGAGAAGAACCTGGGCCAGAGCACTGACTTGAAGATCGACCGTGGCATGAACGCCCTGTGGAACAACGGCGGCATCCAGTACGCGCCACCTGTGCGCTGATGGCTGCACCCTGCGGCGGCATTCCGCCGCCGCAGGCTGTTCGAATCCCTACTGTCCGGGGCACTTCATGCAAAATCAAATCGGCGCACAAAAGGGGCTGACCCTGAGCGATCCACGTGTGCGCGCGTGGTTATTCCAGATTCTCACGATCATCTTCGTGGTGGGTCTGGGCTGGTACCTGTTCCACAACACGCAGACCAACCTGCAACACCGGGGCATCACTTCCGGTTTCGACTTCCTCGACCGCAGTGCCGGCTTTGGCATCGCCCAGCACCTGATTCCCTACGTGGAGTCCGACAGCTATGCACGCGTGTTCGTGATCGGCTTGCTCAATACCCTGCTGGTCACCTTCATCGGCGTCATCCTGGCAACGATCCTGGGGTTCATCATCGGTGTGGCGCGCCTGTCACCGAACTGGATGATCAATAAGCTGGCGACGGTGTACGTCGAGACATTCCGCAACATCCCGCCGCTGCTGCAGATCCTGTTCTGGTATTTCGCTGTGTTTCTGACCCTGCCGGGGCCACGGGGCAGCATCAGCTTCGACGATGCCTTCTTCATCAGCAACCGTGGCCTGAACATGCCCGGCGCTACCATGGCCGAAGGCTTCTGGCCATTCGTCGCCGCCCTGGTGCTGGCGATCGTGGCAATCATGGCGATGGTGCGTTACGCCAACAAACGCTTCAACGAAACCGGCGAACCGTTCCACAAATTCTGGGCAGGGCTTGCCCTGTTCCTGGTGATCCCAGGCCTTTGTGCGTTGCTGTTCGGCAGCCCTGTGCATTGGGAAAACCCGCAGCTCAAAGGTTTCAACTTCGTTGGCGGGTGGGTTCTGATTCCGGAACTGCTTGCGCTGACCTTGGCACTGACCATCTACACCGCCGCGTTCATCGCCGAAATCGTGCGCTCGGGCATCCGTTCGGTCAGCCATGGCCAGACCGAAGCCGCCCGTTCGCTCGGGCTGCGCGAAGGCCCGACGCTGCGCAAGGTGATCATCCCCCAGGCACTGCGGGTGATCATTCCGCCGCTGACCAGCCAGTACCTGAACCTGGCGAAGAACTCGTCGCTGGCGGCCGGCATCGGCTACCCAGAGATGGTCTCGCTGTTCGCCGGTACCGTACTCAACCAGACCGGCCAGGCCATCGAGGTGATCGCCATCACCATGAGTGTCTATCTCGCCATCAGCATCAGCATTTCGCTGCTGATGAACTGGTACAACAAGCGCATTGCGCTGATCGAGCGGTGAGGATACGCCCGTGAATGCCCATGTTTTCAAACCTGACATGCCGCCACCGGTCAAGACCGTCGGCGTGCTCGCATGGATGCGGGCAAACCTTTTCTCCAGCTGGATCAACACCCTGCTGACCCTGTTCGCCGTGTACCTGATATGGCTGATCGTGCCGCCGCTGCTGCAGTGGGCGTTGATCGACGCCAACTGGGTCGGCACCACGCGCGCCGACTGCACCAAGGAGGGCGCCTGCTGGGTGTTCATCCAGCAGCGCTTTGGCCAGTTCATGTACGGCTACTATCCGGTGGAGTTGCGCTGGCGCGTGGACCTGACCGTATGGCTTGCCGTGCTGGGCGCCGCGCCGCTGTTCATCAAGCGTTTCCCGCGCAAGGCCGTCTACGGCCTGGGCTTTCTGGTGGTGTATCCGATCCTGGCCTACACGCTGCTGCATGGCGGATACCTTGGCCTGGCAAGCGTGCCGACCAGCCAGTGGGGCGGGCTGATGCTGACCCTGGTCATCGCCACGGTGGGTATCGTGGGCGCCTTGCCGCTGGGCATCCTGCTGGCCTTGGGGCGGCGTTCACGGATGCCGGCGGTGAAGGTGGTCTGCGTGACCTTCATCGAGTTCTGGCGTGGGGTGCCGTTGATCACCGTGCTGTTCATGTCGTCGGTGATGCTGCCGTTGTTCCTGCCCGAAGGCATGAGTTTCGACAAGCTGCTGCGGGCCATGATCGGCGTGATCCTGTTCCAGTCGGCGTACATCGCCGAGGTGGTGCGAGGTGGCCTGCAGGCCATCCCCAAGGGGCAATATGAGGCCGCTGCCGCGATGGGCCTGGGCTACTGGCGTTCGATGGGCCTGGTGATCCTGCCGCAGGCGTTGAAGCTGGTGATCCCTGGCATCGTCAATACCTTCATCGCCCTGTTCAAGGACACCAGCCTGGTCATCATCATCGGCCTGTTCGACCTGCTCAATAGCGTCAAGCAGGCTGCCGCCGACCCGGCCTGGCTGGGCATGGCCACCGAGGGCTATGTGTTCGCAGCCCTGGTGTTCTGGATCTTCTGTTTCGGTATGTCCCGCTACTCCATGCACCTGGAGCGCAAGCTGGACACTGGCCACAAGCGTTAGGAGTTTCGAAATGAGTGAAGCGATCAAGCAGCCTGCCGGCCCAGAAGGCATCATCCAGATGCAGGGCGTCAACAAGTGGTACGGCCAGTTCCATGTACTGAAGGACATCAACCTGAACGTGCGCCAGGGTGAGCGTATCGTGCTGTGCGGGCCGTCCGGTTCGGGCAAGTCCACCACCATCCGCTGCCTCAACCGCCTGGAAGAACACCAGCAGGGGCGCATCGTGGTCGATGGTGTGGAGCTGACCAACGACCTCAAGCAGATCGAGGCGATCCGCCGTGAGGTGGGCATGGTGTTCCAGCATTTCAACCTGTTCCCGCACCTGACCATCCTGGAAAACTGCACCCTGGCGCCCATGTGGGTGCGCAAGATGCCGCGGCGCAAGGCCGAGGAAATCGCCATGCACTATCTGGAGCGGGTACGCATCCCGGAGCAGGCGCACAAGTTCCCGGGGCAGTTGTCTGGTGGCCAGCAGCAGCGCGTGGCGATTGCCCGGGCGCTGTGCATGAAGCCGAAGATCATGCTGTTCGACGAGCCGACCTCGGCGCTCGACCCGGAAATGGTCAAGGAAGTGCTCGACACCATGGTTGGCCTGGCCGAGGACGGCATGACCATGCTCTGCGTGACTCACGAAATGGGCTTTGCCCGCACGGTGGCGAACCGGGTGATCTTCATGGATAAGGGGGAGATCGTGGAGCAGGCTGCGCCTGATGATTTCTTCGACCGGCCGCGCAGTGACCGTACCAAGCTGTTCCTCAGCCAGATCCTGCATTGAGGCAACTGGGGCCGCGCTGCGGCCCATCGCCGGCAAGCCGGCCCACAGGTACGGCGCCGGGCTCAGTATAGGCGCAGCACTTGTGGCAGCGGGCTTGCCGGCGATGGGCTGCAGAGCAGCCCTTCTGTTATTTCGCTTCTTCTGGGGCAGCTGCCGGAGCAGGTGGCGGCCGCAGGCCCACCTCGGCGATCAGCTTCAGCTGCTGACCGTTACGCATCACCTCGATGGTGATCTTCTCGTTCGGCTTGATCCGCGCCACCTGGTTCATCGACTTGCGCCCGTCACCGGCCGGCTCGCCATTGATGCTCAGGATCACGTCACCGAGTTGCAACCCGGCCTTCTGCGCCGGGCCATCGCGGAAAATGCCCGCGACAACGATACCGGGGCGGCCCTGCATGCCATACGATTCGGCCAGTTCCTGGCTCAGCGGCTGAACTTCGATACCCAGCCAGCCACGAATCACCTGGCCATGCTCGACGATCGACTTCATCACCTCCAGTGCCAGTTTGACCGGGATGGCGAAGCCGATGCCCTGTGAACCGCCAGATTTGGAGAAGATCGCCGTATTGATGCCGACCAGGTTGCCGTTGGCATCGACCAGTGCGCCGCCGGAGTTGCCCGGGTTGATCGCTGCGTCGGTCTGGATGAAGTCTTCGTAGTTGTTCAGCCCCAGCTGGTTGCGGCCAGTGGCGCTGATGATGCCCATGGTAACGGTCTGGCCGACGCCGAAGGGGTTGCCGATGGCCAAGGTGACGTCACCGATGTGGATGGTGTCGGAGCGGCCGATGGTGATTGCCGGCAGGCTCTTGAGGTCGATCTTCAAGACTGCCAGATCGGTTTCGGGGTCGCTGCCGATCACCCGTGCCAGGGTTTCGCGGCCGTCTTTGAGGGCCACGACGATCTGGTCGGCGCCGCTGGTGACGTGGTTGTTGGTCAGCAGATAGCCTTCGGGGCTCATGATCACCGCCGAGCCCAGGCTCGACTCCCAGCGCCGCTGCTTGGGCAGGTTGTCGCCGAAGAAGCGGCGGAACTGCGGGTCTTCGAACAGCGGGTGGGCGCTCTTGTTCACTACCTTGGTGGTGTACAGGTTGACCACGGCGGGGGCGGCGAGGGTGACGGCGTCGGCATAGGATACCGGGCCTTGCATGATCTGCGTGGTTTGTGGCGCTTGTTGCAGGTTTACATCCTGGCTGGGCAGGCCGACCCACTGCGGGAAGCGCTGAATGATCAGTATGGCGATCAATATGCCGGTAAGCAGGGGCCAGCCAAAATAACGCAAAGCCTTGAACATGAACGAATCCTGGGAGTGGGCGAGGGCCATGGAGGCGCGGCGGAGCGCGAACGCGCGCGATCATACACCGGTTTCCCCAACGCCGGCGACGGCCCATAATGGCGGCCATTATACGGGCGTTGTTCCCGTTGAACGTGCAGATTTCGAGGAGATTTTCCATGGCCGTCGCCCTTGACACCCTGGTTGAAGAAGCCGAGCGTTACCTGGGTAGCGCAAAAATCCAGGATTACTGCCCCAACGGCCTGCAAGTCGAGGGCCGCCCGCAGGTCAGCCGCATTGTCAGCGGCGTCACCGCCAGCCAGGCATTGCTCGATGCCGCAGTCGAGGCACAGGCCGACCTGGTACTGGTGCACCACGGTTATTTCTGGAAGGGCGAGAACCCGTGCATCACGGGGATCAAGCAGCGCCGCCTGAAGACCCTGCTCAAGCACGACATCAGCCTGTTGGCCTTCCATCTGCCGCTGGATGTGCACCCTGAGGTCGGCAACAACGTGCAACTGGCCCGCCAGCTGGATATCACTGTCGAAGGGCCGCTGGACCCGAATAACCCCAAGGTGGTCGGGCTGGTAGGTTCGCTGGCCGAGCCTGTGACGGCGCGCGATTTCGCCCGCCGTGTGCAAGAGGTCACGGGGCGTGAGCCGCTGCTGGTCGAGGGTGACCAGGTGATCCGTCGCGTCGGCTGGTGTACCGGCGGAGGGCAGGGCTATATCGATACGGCGATCGCGGCAGGGGTGGACGTGTTCATCAGTGGTGAGGCGTCCGAGCAGACCTACCACAGTGCCCGCGAAAATGGCGTGAGCTTCATTGCCGCCGGGCACCATGCCACCGAGCGTTACGGCGTGCAGGCGCTGGGCGACTACCTGGCTCGGCGCTTTGCCCTGGAGCACCTGTTCATCGATTGCCCGAACCCGATCTGAGGCCATCTTCGGCCCCATCGCGGGCAAGCGGGCCTCCAGTGCATGGGCGTCGGTTTGCCGGCGAAAGGGGCCGCAGAGCGGCCCTTCGATAGCCAAACCCCCAGTCATATCGTTAGACCTTTTCGATCTAGTCAGGCGCCTAAATAGAATCAGCCGCTGTGATAAAGTGGCTCGCTCGAACACGGCCCGAAGGCCGTCCATAAGATCGTTTTACGTGAGTAGCCATGGTCGACAAACTGACGCACTTGAAACAGCTGGAGGCGGAAAGCATCCACATCATCCGCGAGGTGGCCGCCGAGTTCGACAACCCGGTGATGCTCTACTCGATCGGCAAGGATTCCGCCGTGATGCTGCACCTGGCACGCAAAGCCTTCTTCCCAGGCAAGCTGCCGTTCCCGGTGATGCACGTCGACACCCAGTGGAAATTCCAGGAGATGTACCGCTTCCGCGACAAGATGGTCGAGGAAATGGGCCTGGAGCTGATCACCCACGTCAACCCTGAAGGTGTGGCGCAGGGCATCAACCCGTTCACCCATGGCAGCTCCAAGCACACCGACATCATGAAAACGCAAGGCCTCAAGCAGGCTTTGGACAAGCATGGTTTCGACGCCGCTTTCGGTGGTGCCCGCCGCGACGAAGAAAAATCGCGTGCCAAAGAGCGCGTCTATTCGTTCCGTGACAGCAAGCACCGCTGGGACCCGAAGAACCAGCGCCCAGAGCTGTGGAACGTCTACAACGGCAAGGTCAACAAAGGCGAGTCGATCCGCGTGTTCCCGCTGTCGAACTGGACCGAGCTGGACATCTGGCAGTACATCTACCTCGAAGGCATCCCGATCGTGCCGCTGTACTTCGCTGCCGAGCGTGAAGTCATCGAGAAGAACGGCACCCTGATCATGATCGACGACGACCGCATCCTCGAGCACCTCTCCGAGGAAGAGAAAGCGCGCATCGTCAAGAAGAAGGTGCGTTTCCGTACCCTCGGTTGCTACCCGCTCACGGGTGCTGTCGAGTCGGAAGCCGAAACGCTCACCGACATCATTCAGGAAATGCTCCTGACGCGCACTTCCGAGCGCCAGGGCCGAGTCATTGACCACGATGGCGCTGGCTCCATGGAAGACAAGAAACGTCAGGGCTACTTCTAAGCTTCAAGTTACAAGCGGCAAGCTGCAAGAAAGAAGCGAAACGCGTTAGCTTCTGAAATTTGCGGACTGCCGCCTGCTCTGCGGGCGCACAGGGAGTGCTCGCAGTGGATTTTGAGAAGTTACTGGTTTGGCAGAGAAGCAAGTGCTTAGCGGTCGAGATGTATCGGGCTTTTGCCGAATGCCGAGATTTTGGGTTCCGATCTCAGATCACACGCTCAGCTGTTTCAATACCCTCCACTATTGCAGAGGGGATGGAGCGTAGAGGATGGCGAGAGAAGGTCTGGTTTCTCAGCGTAGCGAAAGCCTCCAGTGCGGAGCTGCGTACGCAACTGATCATCGCCGGTGAAATAGGTTACCTGCCCGCTGAATTGGCTAACGACTGGATTAACGAAACCCGCGAGCTCTCCAAAATGCTTGCAGGGTTGATCAACAAAATTTCTAACTAGCTGTATGCCGACAAGCTTGCTGCTTGAAGCTTACAGCTTGGAGCTTGAATGCAATGAGTCACCAATCCGATCTGATCAGCGAGGACATCCTCGCCTACCTGGCTCAGCACGAGCGTAAAGAACTGCTGCGTTTCCTCACCTGCGGCAACGTGGATGACGGCAAGAGCACCCTGATCGGGCGCTTGCTGCACGATTCGAAGATGATCTACGAGGACCACCTCGAGGCCATCACCCGTGATTCGAAGAAGTCCGGCACCACCGGCGAAGAAGTCGACCTGGCGCTGCTGGTCGATGGCCTGCAGGCCGAGCGTGAGCAAGGCATCACCATCGATGTCGCCTACCGCTATTTCTCCACCGCCAAGCGCAAGTTCATCATCGCCGACACCCCAGGCCACGAGCAGTACACCCGCAACATGGCCACCGGCGCGTCCACCTGTGACCTGGCGATCATTCTGGTCGATGCCCGCTACGGCGTGCAGACCCAGACCCGCCGGCACAGCTACATCGCTTCGTTGCTGGGCATCAAGCACATCGTCGTCGCGGTCAACAAGATGGACCTCAAAGGCTTCGATGAAGGCGTCTTCGAGGCAATCAAGGCCGACTACCTGAAGTTCGCCGATGCCATCAACCTGACCCCGAGCAGCCTGCACTTCGTGCCGATGTCTGCGCTCAAGGGCGACAACGTGGTCAACCGCAGCGAGCGTTCGCCGTGGTACACCGGCCCTGCGCTGATGGAAATCCTCGAAACCGTCGAGGTCGCGGCCGACCGCAACTTCACCGACCTGCGTTTCCCGGTGCAGTACGTCAACCGTCCTAACCTGAACTTCCGCGGCTTCGCCGGCACCCTCGCCAGCGGCGTGGTGCACAAGGGCGACGAAATCGTCGTGCTGCCCTCGGGCAAGAGCAGCCGGGTCAAGTCCATCGTCACCTACGAAGGTGAACTGGAGAACGCCGGCCCAGGCCAGGCCGTGACCCTGACCATGGAAGACGAGATCGACATCTCCCGTGGCGACCTGCTGGTACATGCCGACAACGTCCCACCGGTGACCGACCAGTTCGACGCCATGCTGGTATGGATGGCCGAAGAACCGATGCTGCCGGGCAAGAAATACGACATCAAGCGCGCCACCAGCTACGTGCCGGGCTCGATTGCCAGCATCACCCACAAGGTCGATGTGAACACCCTCGAAAAAGATGCAGCCAGCGCGCTGCAGCTGAACGAGATCGGTCGCGTCAAGGTGTCGCTGGACAGCGCCATCGCCCTGGACGGCTATGACAGCAACCGCACCACCGGTGCGTTCATCGTCATCGACCGCCTGACCAACGGCACCGTCGGCGCCGGCATGATCATCGCCCCGCCTGTTCTGCCGCACGGCAGCACCGGCCAGCATGGTAAGCAGGCCCACGTGTCTACCGAAGAGCGCGCCCTGCGTTTTGGCCAGCAGCCAGCCACCGTGCTGTTCAGCGGCCTGTCCGGTGCCGGCAAGAGCACCCTGGCCTATGCCGTGGAGCGCAAACTGTTCGACATGGGCCGTGCGGTGTACGTGCTCGATGGCCAGAACCTGCGCCACGACCTGAACAAGGGCCTGCCGCAAGACCGCGCCGGTCGTACCGAAAACTGGCGCCGCGCCGCCCATGTGGCGCGCCAGTTCAACGAAGCCGGCCTGCTGACCCTGGCTGCGTTCGTGGCCCCGGATGCCGAAGGCCGCGAACAGGCCAAGGCCCTGATCGGCAAAGAGCGCCTGGTGACCGTTTACGTTCAGGCCTCGCCGTTGGCCTGCCGTGAGCGCGATCCGCAGGGCCTGTACGCTGCCGGTGGCGACAACATCCCGGGTGAGAGCTTCCCGTTCGATGTGCCGCTGGATGCTGACCTGGTGATCGATACCCAGAACACCAGTGTCGACGAAGCCGTGAAGTTGGTGCTGGATGTGCTGCGTCAGCGTGGCGCTATCTAAGTACTGGCTGCCATGCAAAACCCCGCTTCGGCGGGGTTTTTTTTTGAAGCGTACATGGCTCACAATCCGTGGCTGATTGACATATGAACAAATTGACAAGTTGACATGCTGCCTGGCTCGGTCTAATCTTCGCTTTAAGAGTCTAATCAGCCCCTGAGGAGGTGCCATGACGACTGCTGCCCACAAAGAGATCCACCCCACGATCGCTCACCTCGAGGCGGCCAAAGCGGCATTGCGTGGGCGATTTGAAGAGCACCTTGCCCGCGCATCGGCAGCGGTCGTGCTGAAAGCCGTGGCCCTTGCCGACGAAAAAGCGTTTGCCGCACTGGCCAAGGTCGACGTGAACTCGAAGCGAAGTGTTGCTACCCGCAATCAGGAAGCGGCAGCCAATATGAAAGCGCGCGCCTTTGAGCGTGTAGCTAGCCGTTGCGAGTTACTAGACCCCAAGGCCGCGCACGAGATATTGGGGATTACCAAACAGGCACTGAGCCAGAAGACCAAGGCTGGCCACCTCCTGGCTTACACCAACATCGGTAACCGCAGAAAATACTACCCAGCGTTTCAGTTTGCCTATAACAAGCCAAGGGCGGTTGTTGCGACCCTGATCAAGGCGCTCGATGTCGACCCTGCAGATACCGAGGCCATGAATTTTCTGGTTCAGCATCTAGTCGGCAAGATGGATTATTCCGAGCCTGGGGAGCCGAGCAATGAAGTGCCACGTTTCGAGTTATTGGACGACAGCGATGCCTTGGCAATCATCAAGCGGGACTACGTCAATGCCATGGAAGCGGGGCGGTGAATAGCGGACCCTATCGAAGGTCGAGTGCCTGAGCTGTTACTCCAGAGCAACTCCCAGGCTGTCCAGAAATTCGATGGCCGTTTCACCATTCGAGAGTACCGCCTCCAGTACCAACCGATGGCTCATCGCTAAAACTTGGAGTGTGCGGCCTTCGAACAAAACAAGATTGCAGCCATTCATCGAGCCGGTTACGGTGTATACCGCTGACTGATAAAGCAGCCCGTCAATCTCCCTTAGCTGCATGCACGCCTGGCTGAATCTCTGCGTCAGAGCGTACCCCTGCCTGCCTTGCCCCTTGGCCTGTACGATATCTCGCAATTTGTGATTAGTGGCCCTGTTCGCCAGGGCGGCCACGTCTACGACATTCAGGTCGCGAGCAGCCTTTAGCCGGTGCAGCGACGTCTGCTCCAGGTGAGAAAGGCGTACCGGCTGATCATCAACGCCCTTGCCAGGCTGAAAAGACTCCGCCAACGCAACTTCTTCAGTGAATCCCAAGTAATAAACGCCGACCCGTTTGGCAGAGTCAGCGTAGCGGGTATCGGAATCGGCGCGGTAGTGGACAGGGTTGGCGTCGTAGCGGGAGGGTTGAACGCGATGCAAAATTGTACCTCTTCGTATTTGTCGCATCAGTTCTGGATAGTTGTTCAGTGCTTGCTGTACCTTTCTTTTTATGTCGTTTTCATACCGCTGTACCTCACTGCTCATGACCGCCCTCCGATCTGATCGCGCTGTTGACCAGGCTGCTATTCAATAGCCTCGGTCCATGTGGCTTTCTTGCCCTCAATCAATTTGAAATGCTGATCGTAGTCGCTTCGCCTCTCGCACCCTTGTTTGTAGGGGTCCATGTCGCAAGCGAACTTCAGGTCCTGCTTATCAGGTAAAAGCAGGGGTCTCCCATGGACACACCCTGACAAAATCGGGATCAACAAGAGTGCAGTTGTTCTCATTTCGTATCCTTGAATAAGGCAAGTTCCTGCGATTTTCGCCAAGCTGCCATATGTGCGATCACCTGCTCGGCGCAGCATTCGTGTGCGGTTTCGGTGTAGTAGATCGGGTCTTCGGCGATTGCCATCCTGACTGCCTGGGTGAAGTGGTCGAAGTCATCGAAAGTCTGTGCGGCTAGCTTGTTAAGAATGTGGTTGGGGGTATGAGCAGCCATAGGATAGTTCTCTTGAGCGGGTGTCAAAAGATGGTGACGTAGTCTTTGAATTTTATAAACCTAAGTAGAACCTATTTGGCTGTGGGCCGTTTTCTTCCGATGTGTAGGAATTTTCAATCGCACGCGTTGGGGAGGTCAGAGGGCCTGAGTTATCAGGACCTCTGTATGAACCTTGTCAGGACGTCTTGAAGCTATCCCTACCGTTAGCTAGGCGCCATTCCTTGATGATTCTGAGTATTTCCTGTGGCTCACCATCCTTGCTGGAAGCAGGCTTGTACAATAAATTAATGCCAGATGGATGTTCAGTGATTTTTCTGAAATGTAGTAGCAGAGGAGCTAGCACAGCGTCAGGCTCGTCGTCATTTGCTCTGTCGATTTCGTTCAGGAAGTCCAGAAATTCTTCTTCTGTATAGTCGCTGAGTTTTTCTTTAAATTTCATTGGTTGTCTCCATAATGAATTCTATTATGAGCCACCGGTGTCACGATTTTAATGTTGTCCATGTCGTAGACTCCGCCGCCCTCACTTATCGGCGTGGAGTGATGGAGCACAAAAGTTACCTGACTCCTGTAGATGTCACTATCATCTACTGGCGGAGCATTCCCGTTTTTCCTCATCCGGCGCAAGCTTCTTTCGTCAAATTGCTTCGATAGCTCTGAATCATTAGCGATTGCCTTCCAGAATTTTGTTCGGAATGCATCGAAATTTCTGTATTCCGTACCTCTGAGAAGGTCAGCAATATGTGCTGGGATTGACGCGCCGTTTTTCCGAGTACCATCTCCGAGCCAGGTTCCCGTTATCTGCATGCCGACACCTGTAGCGGTCCCCGGCTCATAGCGTGGGCTTTTGAACACCACCAGAATAGGCGGTAATCCCGAGTCCATGGGGAAGGTGATGATCAGCCGTTCCTGGTCCAGCAAATCCAGCGCGGGGTAACCCTCTGTTTCGGTATTGACGGGGTTCAGGGTGCTGCCGGTGTAAACGACGGTGCCGGGCGGTGCTGGTGGCAAGCTGGTAGAACTTCCGTCTTCACCGCCCGGCGCGCTGGCGGGTGTCCAAGTGAGAATCCGGTGCGGATTATCCAGTGCCAGGCTGTAGACCTGACGTTCAGTGTCGAATGTCGCTGCGCGTACCGGTACCGGCTTGCCCCCAGCCACCACATACAGGTCCATGCCATTTTCGTGCTCGGATCCAGCCAGCAGATACGGCAGGTCGATGCTGGTTGATGACGCTGCCAAGGTTGCAAGGTCAGGCCCACCGGGTGGCGTGAGGCTGGCTAGCGGGGTGCTGATAAGATAACGGCGCTCACTGTTGCCCAGCGTTGACGGCCAGGCCATCGCAAGGGTGCCTACTGCAAGGGAAGGAATAGTCGTAGCAACAAGGCGGGCAATCGCGGCCGTGATTGTTTCACCCAAAGCCGAGTAAGCCGCTTCGGCTACTGCAAAAGAGGTAGCACCAATGGGGATTACGGCAGGCGTCAGTCCCGCCGGACGCGCTTTGTTGATATAGGAAATGCTCCGCCGCAGAGCCTCTAGCCTTTGCCGCTCGGCATCTGCAGCCAAGCGCTCAGCTTCGGCCTGCTGGCGTGCAGCTTCTTCCTGTGCGGCGAGTTGACCTTGGAGGTTCTCCACTTCAGCGGCGCGCTGCATCAGGTGTTGCGTGGCACCTGCATATACGCCCAGGAATCTGATCGATTCGGTTAGCGCCAGTGCGAGGTGGTATTCCTGCCAGCGCGGGCCAGCCCGGCGTAATCGTTGTTCATCTACAAGATGCAAAAGCCCTTCAAGTTGAGGCTTCGACAGGGGGGCGTTGATACGGGGATTTTGATTATGGTACGGCGGAATTTGTGATTGCTTGGCCTGCACCAGGGCAGCAGCGGTTGCCAGGTAGGCGCTGAAGGTTTGAACAAGCGTGAGCGCGTCGTCAATGACGGTTTGCCCCAGCTCATGCTGAAGGACGTTGGGTAAACAATCGAAATGTATCTGCCGCTCTGCGTGAATCTGAGCTGTTCTGCGCGCGATCACTTCCACCAGATTTGGAGGCTGATGGTTGAGCTCCTCCTGATCCACTTGCCTTGCGAGGCCCTCAAGTTCGTCTGCCAGCGCTTGGTGCTTTTGAGCTTCGATGTGTAAACGGTATGTGCCTTCCCAAGACCTCTGCAGCCTCGTGGACCATTCCACACCTAGCTCTTCGCCTGTTTTTGCTGCGAAGAAGCCCGGGTCCAGAAACCGGCTCATCATTGAATCGCCGCGCTTGTAGAATGCGGGTACGCCAAAGTAGTTATTGGCGTCGGGCAAGATCTGCAAATAACCATCACGAATCTGACTGATTCGCGATGACAGGATTTGTTGTTCTGTTGAGAGTGTTGATGTCGCGCCGTTTGTACTGTTCGCCTCGGCTTTGATCTGGGCTTTCAGTGCAGTAATGGTTTCAGGGAGCTGGCTTACTTCGTGAGCATATTTTTCTGAATAGTCCTTCTCGATAATCTGAAATTCTTCTGTCAGCACTCTGCGAGTGGAGATGACCCGTGCAATGTCATTTTTGGTTGGACTGGTGCCGCGTGGATAACCATCGCTTAGTCCCCAGCCACCTGCTCCCGGTCCACCACCTCCTCCACCAATAAAACGCAGTTCGGCACCTGTTGGTGCTTGCGCGCTGATGTACAGCGCCTCATCGAGATAATACGTGTTGTCCCGTGCCATGTAGGTTCTCCTAGTAGCTACACGGGTTAGCTTTTCGTATATCGAATTCGCGGTATGTCAGCTGCGGCCTGTCAATCGGTAGGAAGCTTCCTGGCACTCGGAAAGATCTGACTTAGATGTGTTTTTCCGATACAGGTATTACCCTTTTCTCCTTCATCGCCTTGTAGGAAAAACTCGAATAAATCTCCTTCACCCCGGGCAAGCGCTGCAGCACTTTGCGGGTAAATTCACCGAATGACTCCAGATCCCGTGCGAGGATTTCCAGCAAGAAGTCATAGCGCCCGGAGATGTTGTGGCAGGCGACGATCTCGGGGATTTCCATCAGCCGCCGTTCGAACGCCAGGGTCATGTCCTTGGTGTGCGAGTCCATCATGATGCTGACGAAGGCAGTCACCCCGAACCCCAGCGATTTGGGCGAAAGGATGGCCTGGTAGCCGGTGATGTAGCCGTTGTCCTCAAGCAGCTTGACCCGTCGCCAGCAAGGGGAGGTTGTCAGTGCGACCTGGTCGGCAAGTTCGGCGACGGTGAGGCGGGCGTTGTTCTGGAGTGCAGCGAGCAGGGCGCGGTCGGTACGGTCGAGGCTGTTAGGCATGGTTTGCCCTCAGGAGGAAGTTATCGTTCTTTTTGTTCCAAACCCTACGCATTGCGTGGGCAATTTTGGAAAAATACCCCTTGCTGGGTGGCATAAGCTTAGAACAAACCACCAGAGGCAGGTTGCCATGCGCGGCTCCCATAACAACAACGGTTTTTCTACCCGTGCCATTCATGAAGGCTACGATCCGCTGGCCCATGGCGGGGCTTTGGTGCCACCGGTGTACCAGACCGCTACCTATGCCTTTCCCTCGGTCGAATTCGGCGCTGCATGCTTTGCCGGGGAGCAGGCGGGGCACTTCTACAGCCGCATCTCCAACCCCACCCTGGCCTTGCTCGAACAGCGCATGGCCTCGCTGGAAGGCGGCGAGGCAGGCCTGGCCTTGGCGTCGGGCATGGGCGCGATCACCTCCACCCTGTGGACGCTGCTACGGCCGGGCGACGAGCTGATCGTCGGGCGTACGTTGTATGGCTGCACCTTTGCTTTCCTGCACCATGGCATCGGCGAGTTCGGGGTTAAGATCCATCACGTGGACCTTAACGACATCAAGGCGCTCAAGGCAGCGATCACGCGCAAGACACGGATGATCTACTTCGAAACCCCGGCCAACCCCAACATGCAACTGGTCGATATCGCTGCGGTGGCCGACGCCGCGCGTGGGCATGACGTGCATATCGTGGTCGACAACACCTATTGCACGCCTTATTTGCAGCGGCCTCTGGAAATGGGGGCCGACCTGGTAGTGCATTCCGCGACAAAATACCTGAGCGGCCATGGGGATATCACGGCGGGCCTGGTGGTCGGGCGCAAGGCGCTGATCGACCGGGTTCGCCTGGAAGGGCTGAAGGACATGACCGGCGCGGTGTTGTCGCCGCAGGACGCTTCGCTGCTGATGCGGGGCATCAAGACCTTGGCCTTGCGCATGGATCGCCATTGCGCCAATGCGCAGCAGGTGGCGGAGTTTTTAGCGAGCCAACCGCAGGTCGAGCTGATCCACTACCCAGGGCTGCCAGCGTTTGCACAACATGCGCTGGCCCAGCGCCAGATGCGCTTGCCAGGTGGAATGATTGCGTTCGAGCTCAAAGGCGGGATCGAGGCGGGGCGGCGCTTCATGAACGCCTTGCAGCTGTTTGCGCGGGCGGTGAGTTTGGGCGATGCCGAGTCGCTGGCCCAGCACCCGGCGAGCATGACGCATTCGAGCTATACGCCGCAGGAGCGTGCGCACCATGGGATTTCGGAGGGGTTGGTGCGCTTGTCGGTGGGGCTGGAGGATGTCGAGGACTTGATCGCGGATGTGAAGCAGGCGTTGGAGTCTTGCAGATAGGTGGCCTGGTCTGGCCCTATCGCCGGCAAGCCGGCTCCTACAGGTAGAGCGAGGGCCCCAAGGGCACTGGACTTTCCCCGGGAGCGAGCTTGCCTGGGAAGAAGCCGGTAAAACCAGCCCAAGAAAAAGGCCTCTCGCGAGGCCTTGTTTCATTTCAGCGCATCAGCGTTTGAGCCCGTAGCTCTCATCGAGCATGCCCGGCGAGTTCGGCGCTTTTGGCGCATAGTCGCGCGGTACTTCGGCGGTGTCCTTCGGCGGCGTCAGGCGGTCACGGGGTGCCTGGGCCGACTCGGAGTGCAGTGCAGCCAGCAGGCGCTGGCGAGTGACTTCATCAAGGGCCAGGCTATTGGCGCCTTCGGCCAGGTGATCCTGGACATCCTGGTAGCTCTGGGTCAGTTTCTTGACCAGCATGGCGGTGCTGTTGAAGTGGGTGACCACTTCGTTCTGGTAGCTGTCGAAGCGCTTCTGGATGTCGTCCAGTTGGCGCTGGGTGTTGGTCGGCGCAGCATTGGGCAGCAGGCGGGCCACGATGAAACCGACCGCCACACCGATGACCAGGGCCAGGGTTGGCAACAACCAAACAAGGAGCGAGAGTTCCACGAGTCCTTCCTCTATAAACGGCTTTGCTTTACGTTAACGGCTCAGACCTGCGCTGTATACCGCGAGCGATCGCAAATCAGAACAGAATTCCTCACCTAGACGAATCGACCCTCTTCGAGGTCACGGAGTAGTGCCTTGCTTGTCCGCGAAACCCCCTTGTTCATCGATGGCCCGATCGGCCAGCTGGAAGCCTTGTACCTGGACGTGGCCGATGCCCGCGGCGCGGTGTTGATCTGCCACCCCAACCCGGTCCAGGGCGGCACCATGCTCAACAAGGTGGTCTCGACCCTGCAGCGCACCGCCCGCGACGCCGGCTACGTGACCCTGCGCTTCAACTATCGCGGCGTCGGCCAGAGTGCCGGCAGCCATGACATGGGCGCCGGTGAGGTGGCCGATGCCGAGGCGGCGGCGGCCTGGTTGCGTGCCAAGCACCCCGAGCTGCCGTTGGTATTGATGGGCTTCTCGTTCGGCGGCTTTGTCGCCACCAGCCTGGCCGGTCGCCTGGAAGCCCAGGGTGTGACGCTGCAGCAGCTGTTCATGATCGCCCCGGCGGTGATGCGCCTGACCGCAGAGTTCCCGCTGCCGCAGCGCTGCCCGATTGCCGTGGTGCAGCCTGACGCCGACGAAGTCGTCGATCCGCAACTGGTTTACGAATGGTCCGACGCACTGGGGCGCCCCCATGAGCTGCTGAAAGTGGCAGAATGCGGACACTTCTTCCATGGCAAGCTGACCGATCTGAAGGATCTGCTGCTGCCGCGCCTTTCGAACTGAGCCAAGCCTGAATAAGCGAACACCCATGACCACGCGCATCCTCACCGGTATCACCACCACCGGCACCCCGCACCTGGGCAACTACGCCGGCGCCATCCGCCCGGCGATCGTCGCCAGCCAGCAGCCGGGTGTCGACTCGTTCTATTTCCTAGCCGACTACCACGCCCTGATCAAGTGCGACGACCCGTTGCGCATCCAGCGCTCGCGCCTGGAAATCGCCGCCACCTGGCTGGCCGGTGGCCTGGACCCGGCCAAGGTGACTTTCTACCGTCAGTCCGATATCCCCGAGATCCCCGAGCTGACCTGGCTGCTGACCTGCGTCGCCGCCAAGGGCCTGCTCAACCGTGCCCACGCCTACAAAGCCTCGGTGGACAAGAATCTGGAAACCGGCGAAGACCCGGATGCTGGCGTGACCATGGGCCTGTACAGCTACCCGGTGCTGATGGCTGCAGACATTCTGATGTTCAACGCCAACAAGGTGCCGGTCGGCCGTGACCAGATCCAGCACGTGGAAATGGCCCGCGACATCGGCCAGCGCTTCAACCACCTGTTCGGCCAGGGCAACGACTTCTTCGCCCTGCCCGAAGCGGTGATCGAGGAGAGCGTGGCGACCCTGCCGGGCCTGGACGGTCGCAAGATGTCCAAGAGCTACGACAACACCATCCCGCTGTTCACCAGCGCCAAGGACATGAAAGACGCCATCTCGCGCATCGTCACCGATTCGCGCGCACCTGGCGAAGCCAAGGATCCGGACAATTCGCACCTGTTCACCCTGTTCCAGGCCTTCTCGACGCCGTCGCAGTGCGCCGAGTTCCGCGAAGAGCTGCTGCAGGGTCTGGGCTGGGGCGAAGCGAAGCAACGCCTGTTCCAGCTGCTCGACGGCCAGCTGGCCGAGAAGCGCGAGCACTACCACCAGCTGATCTCGCGCCCGGCAGACCTGGAGGACATCCTCCTCGCCGGTGCCGCCAAGGCCCGCAAGATCGCCACCCCGTTCCTCGAGCAACTGCGTGAGGCCGTAGGCCTGCGTTCGTTCCGCAGCAGCGTGCAGGCCAGCACCGAAGTGAAGAAGAAAGCCGCCAAGAGCGCGCGCTTCGTCAGCTTCCGTGACGAAGACGGTAGCTTCCGTTTCCGCCTGCTGGCAGCCGATGGCGAGCAACTGCTGCTGTCGCGCAGCTTCGCCGACGGCAAGAGCGCCGGTGCCGTGAGCAAGCAGCTGCAGCAGGGCGGTGAAGCCGACGTGCGTGTTGACGGCCTCGGCTTCAGCCTGTGGCTGAACGACGAGCAGGTTGCCGACGGGCCGCAGTTCGACACAGCTGAAGCCCGTGATTCGGCCATCGAAAGTCTGCGTGTAGCGCTTCAGCCGCAACAAGACTGAGGCATATTGCCTGTAGGAGCGGGCTTGCCCGCGATCACCGGCGAAGCCGGTGCCATACAGCGTAAAAGTGCCTTGAATGAGGCATATTGACGCAAGTCGCATTGCCATTAAGCGGGCCTGTCGCTACAGTGACGGCCCGTTTTTTGTTGCCTCGCTAACGAAATCATGACGCCCCTAGAACGATATCAAGCAGATCTGAAACGTCCCGACTTCTTCCATGACGCGGCGCAGGAAACTGCGGTACGTCACCTGCAGCGTCTGTACGACGATCTCGTGCACGCGCAGAACAACAAGCCGGGCATGTTCGGCAAGCTGTTCGGCAAGAAGGAGCAGAAGCCAGTCAAAGGCCTGTACTTCTGGGGTGGAGTAGGGCGCGGCAAGACCTATCTGGTCGACACCTTCTACGAAGCGCTGCCGTTCAAGCAGAAGATGCGCACGCACTTCCACCGCTTCATGAAGCGCGTCCACGAGGAAATGAAGACCCTCAAGGGCGAGAAGAATCCGTTGACCCTCATCGCCAAGCGCTTCAGCGAAGAAGCCAAGGTGATCTGCTTCGACGAATTCTTCGTCTCCGACATCACCGATGCCATGATCCTCGGCACCCTGATGGAAGAGCTGTTCAAGAACGGCGTCTCGCTGGTGGCGACCTCCAACATCGTCCCTGACGGCCTGTACAAGGACGGCCTGCAGCGCGCACGCTTCTTGCCGGCCATCGCCATGATCAAGCAGTACACCGATGTGGTGAACGTCGACAGCGGCGTCGACTACCGCCTGCGCCACCTGGAGCAGGCCGAACTCTTCCACTTCCCGCTCAATGATGCGGCGCACCAGAGCATGCGCGCCAGCTTCAAGGCGCTGACGCCCGAGTGCACCCAGGCCGTCGAAAACGACGTGCTGATGATCGAAAATCGCCCGATCAATGCCCTGCGCACCTGCGACGACGTCGCCTGGTTCGACTTCCGCGCACTGTGCGACGGGCCGCGTAGCCAGAACGACTACATCGAATTGGGCAAGATCTTCCATGCCGTGTTGCTGAGCAACGTGGAGCAGATGGGGGTCACCACCGACGACATCGCCCGCCGCTTCATCAACATGGTGGACGAGTTCTACGACCGTAACGTCAAGCTGATCATCTCGGCCGAGGTGGAGCTGAAGGACCTGTACACCGGCGGGCGCCTGAGCTTCGAGTTCCAGCGGACCCTGAGCCGTTTGCTGGAAATGCAGTCGCACGAATTCCTGTCTCGCGCTCACAAGCCATAAGATCTTGGGGCCGCTTTGCGGCCCTTTCGCGACACAAGGCCGCTCCTACAGGAGATCGCATAACCCTTGTAGGAGCGGCCTTGTGTCGCGATGGGCTGCAAAGCAGCCCCATGGGCCTCAAGCCTCTTGCATGAACTGCTGCCGATATTGATTCGGCGACAACTCCGTGTGCTGGCGGAACAACCGCGCAAAGAAACTCGCATCGTCATAGCCGACCTCATAACTGATGGTCTTGATGCTCTTGCGCGTGCTCGACAGCAGCCCCTTGGCTGTCTCGATGCGTAACCGCTGCAGGTAGTGCAGCGGCTTGTCACCGGTCGCCCCCTGGAAGCGGCGCATGAAGTTGCGGATGCTCATGCCATGGTTGCGGGCCACGTCCTCGAAGCGGAACTTGTCGGCGAAGTGCTCCTCCAGCCAGTGCTGGATCTGCAGGATGATCAGGTCCTGGTGCAGCTTCTGGCCACCGAAGCCCATGCGCCCTGGCGTGTAGTTGCGCTGCACTTCGTAGAGAATGTCGCGGGCCACGGCGCGCGCCACATTGGCCCCGCAGAAGCGCTCGATCAGGTAGATGTAAAGGTCACAGGCTGAAGTAGTGCCGCCGGCGCAGTACAGGTTGTCGGCGTCGGTCAGGTGCTTGTCCTGATTCAGGCGGATCTTCGGGTAGCGCTCGGCAAAGCTGTTGAAGAAGCGCCAGTAGGTGGTCGCCTCCTTGCCATCGAGCAGGCCGGATTCGGCCAGCCAGAACACACCGCTGGCTTCGGCACACAACACGGCGCCACGGGCGTGCTGCTCGCGCAGCCATGGCAGCACCTGTGGGTAACGTTGCTGGAGGTTGTCGAAATCTTCCCAGAAGGCCGGGAGGATGATCACGTCGGCATCATCGAGGCCGCCATCGACCGGCAACTGCACATTGCTGAAGCTGTCCACCGGCTTGCCATCGGGGCTCACCAGGCGAATCTCGAACATGGGCTGCAAGCCCAGGCCCAGTTGCTTGCTGTAGCGCAGGCTGGCGAGATGGAAGAAATCCTTGGCTTGCATCAGGGTCGAAGCGAACACCTTGTCAATGGCCAGGATGCTGACGCGCCGCAGCGACGCGGAGGGTTGGGTAAACATCATTGTCATTGTTCTTATAGGGTAGAGTGGTCAATCACCGGCTGGATCGTCTTATGTTTTTTGTCGAGCTGCAAGCTTCGAGCTGCAAGCGGCAAGAAAAAAGCAGCGAGTGCAACACTCACTCTGACTTGCAGCTTGCAGCTTCGCTCAAGGCGCGGGGTTCGGCTGCTCCTGATGAATCGCTTCGATCGCCGCCAGTAGCTCATCGCTCAGGTTCAGCTCCAGGCTGTTGAGGTTGCTCTGAAGTTGCACCAGGTCGGTGGCACCGATGATGTTGCTGGTCACGAAGGGCTGGCGGGTGACGAATGCCAGGGCCATCTGCGCCGGGTCCAGCCCGTGTGCCTGGGCCAGTTGCACATAACGGCTGCAGGCCGCCACTGTCTGTGGGTTGGAGTAACGGGCGAAGCGGCTGAACAGGGTCAGGCGACCATTTTCTGGTCGCGCGCCATTTTCGTATTTGCCCGACAGCATGCCGAAGGCCAGCGGCGAGTAGGCCAACAGGCCGCACTGCTCGCGGATGGCCACTTCCGCCAGGCCCACCTCGAAGCTGCGGTTGAGCAGGTTGTACGGGTTCTGTATCGACACCGCCCGGGGCCAGCCGCGGGTTTCGGCCAGGTGCAGGAACTTCATGGTGCCCCACGGCGTTTCGTTGGATAGGCCAATGTGGCGGATCTTGCCTGCCCGCACCTGCTCGTCGAGCACCTCGAGGGTTTCTTCCAGCGGGGTGAACAGGTCATGCGCCAGGTGCTGGTAACCCAGCTTGCCGAAGAAATTGGTGCTGCGCTCCGGCCAGTGCAGCTGATACAGGTCGATACGGTCGGTCTGCAGGCGCTCAAGGCTTGCATCCAGCGCCGCGACGATATGCTGGCGGTTGTGCTTGAGCTGGCCGTCGCGGATGTGGCTGATACCGTTGCCGGGGCCTGCGACCTTGCTGGCGAGAATCCAGTCATCGCGGTCGCCGTGCTGGCGGAACCAGTTGCCGATGATGCGCTCGGTGGCGGCATAGGTCTCCGGGCGTGGCGGCACTGGGTACATTTCTGCGGTGTCGATGAAGTTGACCCCGCTGGTTTTGGCCAGCTTGATCTGGGCGAAGGCCTCGGCCTCATCGTTCTGCTCGCCCCAGGTCATGGTGCCCAGGCACAGGGCGCTGACATCGAGATCGGTACGGCCAAGCTTGCGGTATTCCATCGGGAAAACACTCCTAGGCAAAGACACCCATAAAAGCAGGTTGAAATTTTTCGCGCAATCTGGATAATTCGGCACCTCTCCGTGTGGCGGAAGTGATGCACCACCACGCAGGAAGAACCCCGTCGAACATTGGCGTGCCCGACCCGAGCCCCCAAAAGCGTCTGTGTTCGGCTGCGCGTTTGCCCTTGGCAAGCTGTGCACTATCCAGTAAGATTCGCCGTCTATTTTTCGCTGGGCGGCCTCTGAGGCTTTAGAGAATGAAAACTTTTACTGCTAAACCGGAAACAGTAAAGCGCGAGTGGTTCGTAGTCGACGCCGCTGGCCAGACCCTGGGTCGTCTGGCTACCGAAATCGCTAGCCGTCTGCGTGGCAAGCACAAACCAGAATACACCCCTCACGTTGACACCGGCGACTACATCGTCGTTATCAACGCCGAGCAAATCCGTGTAACTGGCGCCAAGTCTTCCGACAAGATGTACTACTCCCACTCCGGCTTCCCGGGCGGTATCAAGGAAATCAACTTCGAGAAGTTGATCGCCAAGGCCCCTGAGCGTGTTATCGAAACCGCGGTCAAAGGCATGCTGCCGAAGAACCCGCTGGGTCGCGACATGTACCGTAAGCTGAAAGTGTACGCGGGTGCTGCTCACCCACACACTGCTCAGCAGCCTCAAGAACTGAAGATCTAACGGGATAGTTCATTATGTCGGCGACTCAAAATTACGGCACTGGCCGTCGCAAGACCGCAACCGCTCGCGTTTTCCTGCGTCCGGGTACTGGTAACATCTCCATCAACAACCGTCCTCTGGACACCTTCTTCGGCCGCGAAACCGCTCGTATGGTTGTTCGCCAGCCGCTGGAGCTGACCGAGAGCACCGAGAAGTTCGACATCTACGTCACCGTTGCCGGTGGTGGTGTCAGCGGTCAAGCCGGTGCGATCCGTCACGGTATCACCCGCGCTCTGATGGAATACGACGAAACCCTGCGTGGCGCTCTGCGTCGTGCTGGCTACGTCACCCGCGACGCTCGTGAAGTCGAGCGTAAGAAAGTGGGTCTGCGTAAAGCGCGTAAGCGTCCTCAGTACTCCAAGCGTTAATACCGCTTCGGCAGTCGAAAAAAGCCCGGTTCCTTGGAACCGGGCTTTTTTTATGTCTTGAACTAACCTGTCAGCATGCCCGTGGTGTCCTGCCGCATAGACGCAGATCAAGCAAAGCGAGGGTTGTAGCCCATACCGGGGTTAATCACCTTGTCACTGTGTGGATTTGTTTCTTACCATGGCGGCCAATTTTGGGTGCCACAGACATTACCTAAGTACAGGCCTGATTCAACAGGCCAAGCAAGCTGATGGGAGAGGACTGAATGAGCAATGACGGCGTCAACGCAGGCCGGCGCCGCTTCCTCGTAGCCGCGACATCCGTGGTCGGGGCAGCGGGGGCAGTGGGGGCTGCGGTACCGTTCGTAGGGTCATGGTTTCCCAGTGCCAAGGCGAAGGCGGCTGGTGCACCGGTGAAGGTCAACATCGCCAAGGTTGAGCCTGGGCAGCAGATGGTGGCGGAGTGGCGCGGTCAGCCAGTGTTCATCGTGCGGCGAACGGACGAGATCCTGGGGAACCTCAAAAAGGTCACAGCCGAGCTCGCCGACCCTGAATCGAAGGCCTCCGTGCAGCCGGAGTACGTCGACCCCCAGGTGCGCTCGATCAAGCCGGAAATCCTCATTCTCGTAGGCCTGTGCACCCACCTTGGCTGCTCGCCGACCTTCCGCCCGGAAGTCGCGCCCGCCGACCTTGGGCCGAAATGGGTGGGGGGCTACTTCTGCCCCTGCCACGGTTCCCACTACGACTTGGCCGGGCGTGTCTACAAATCGCAGCCAGCACCTCTCAACCTGCCAGTGCCACCGCACTCTTACGAGTCGGATGACATCGTCGTCATCGGCGTCGACCAGGAGAAAGCATGATGAGCAAGTTCATGGACTGGATTGATGCTCGCTTCCCCGCCACCAAGATGTGGGAAGATCACCTGAGCAAGTATTACGCGCCCAAGAACTTCAATTTCCTGTATTTCTTCGGCTCGCTGGCCCTGTTGGTGCTGGTCAACCAGATCGTCACCGGTGTATGGCTGACCATGAGTTTCACGCCCTCGGCGGAAGAGGCCTTCGCGTCCGTCGAGTACATCATGCGGGACGTGGAATACGGCTGGATCTTGCGCTATTTGCACTCCACCGGCGCTTCGGCGTTCTTCGTGGTGGTCTACCTGCACATGTTCCGTGGCCTGCTCTATGGCTCCTACCAAAAGCCACGGGAGCTGGTCTGGCTGTTCGGTATGCTGATCTACCTGGCGCTGATGGCCGAGGCCTTCATGGGCTATCTGCTGCCCTGGGGGCAGATGTCGTACTGGGGAGCCCAGGTGATCATCTCGCTGTTCGGTGCAATCCCGGTGATCGGCGACGACCTCACCCAGTGGATCCGCGGTGACTACCTGATTTCTGGCATCACCCTCAACCGCTTCTTTGCGCTGCACGTAGTAGCCCTGCCGATCGTCATTCTCGGGCTGGTCGTGTTGCACATCCTCGCCTTGCACGAGGTGGGCTCGAACAACCCGGACGGGGTCGATATCAAGAAGAAAAAGGACGAAAACGGTATCCCGCTGGATGGTATTCCGTTCCACCCGTACTACACCGTGAAAGACATCGTCGGCGTGGTGGTGTTCCTGTTCGTCTTCTGTGCGGTAGTGTTCTTCTTCCCGGAAATGGGCGGCTACTTCCTGGAAAAACCCAACTTCGAACAGGCCAACGCGTTCAAGACGCCCGAGCATATCGCGCCGGTCTGGTACTTCACGCCGTTCTACGCGATTCTGCGTGCGGTGCCCGACAAGCTCATGGGCGTAATCGCCATGGGGGCGGCGATCGCCGTGCTGTTCGTGTTGCCTTGGCTCGACCGAAGCCCGGTACGCTCAATGCGCTACAAGGGCTGGATCAGCAAGGTCTTCCTGCTGGTGTTCTGCATTTCCTTCGTCATCCTTGGCATTTTGGGGGTGCTGGCACCTACCCCAGGCCGCACGCTGCTGTCGCAGGTGTGCACCGTGCTGTACTTCGCCTACTTCCTGTTGATGCCGTTCTACACAAGGCTTGAGAAGACCAAACCGGTTCCGGAAAGGGTGACTGGCTGATGAAAAAGTTGATTGCAGTATTTTTGCTGGCAGTGATGCCTGCCTTTACCTTTGCTGCCGGACCGGGGCTGGAGCTGGACAAAGTCGATATCGACCTGACGGACAAGGCTGCAATGCAGGATGGTGCGCGCACTTTCGCCAACTATTGCATGGGTTGCCACAGTGCCAAGTTCCAGCGTTACGAGCGTGTAGCGGATGACTTGGGAATACCCCATGAGCTGATGCTCGAGAAGCTGGTGTTCACCGGGGCCAAGATCGGCGACCACATGAACATCGGCATGAAGCCCGATGATGCCAAGACCTGGTTCGGTGCTGCGCCGCCTGACCTGACCCTGGTTGCCCGGGTGCGGGGTACCGATTGGCTGTACACCTACCTGCGCAGCTTCTATGAGGACAAATCGCGGCCTTATGGGGTCAACAACAAGGTATTCCCGAATGTCGGCATGCCCAATGTGCTGGTCGGGCTGCAGGGTAACCAGGTGATCGGGTGCAAGCAGGTGCAGAGGGTGGTCGATGGCAAGAAGCAATTCGACCCCTTGACCGGCAGCCCTTTGACCCATGAAGCGTGTGACCAGCTGACCATCACGCCGAATTCCGGTACCCTGACGCCTGAGCAGTTCGACGAGAAGGTCAAGAACCTGGTGACCTTCCTGGCCTATTCGGCCAACCCGGTCAAACTGGAAAGCCAGCGCATCGGCACCTATGTGTTGCTGTACCTGGCCTTCTTCTTCGTGTTCGCCTACTTGCTCAAGCGCGAATACTGGAAGGACGTGCACTGATCACGCAGTAGTTTCTGGTAGTTGAACGCGCCCTGGGCGCCCCCTCGTCTAAGCGAAGGGGCCTCCAGGGCGCGTTTGCATTTGCAGTTTCACAAGCATCCCCATGCGAGGAGGCGCTACATGGGCGCGACCATCAGGTTAGCCTGCTATTCCGACCCCGCTGATCATTATTCTCATCGGGTACGCCTGGTTCTCGCCGAGAAAGGTGTCAGCGTGCAGATCATCGACGTCGATCCCGGTCGTCTGCCACCCAAGCTGGGTGAAGTGAACCCTTACGGCAGCGTGCCGACCCTGGTCGATCGCGACCTGGCGTTGTATGAATCGACCGTGGTGATGGAGTACCTCGAGGAGCGTTATCCGCATCCGCCGCTGATGCCGGTGTATCCGGTGGCGCGTGGTAACAGCCGCTTGTTGATGCATCGCATTCAGCGTGATTGGTGCGTGCTGGCCGATACCGTGCTCGACTCGCGCAGCAGTGATGCCGCCCGTGCCGAGGCGCGCAAGGCGCTGCGTGAGAGCCTGACGGGCGTCTCGCCCTTGTTCAATGAGTTCGCTTGCTTCATGAGCGATGAGCAAAGCCTGGTCGATTGTTGTCTATTGCCCATACTCTGGCGTTTGCCGGTACTGGGTATCGAATTGCCGCGGCAAGCAAAGCCGCTGCTGGATTACATGGAGCGACAGTTCGCCCGCGAGCCTTTCCTGGCGAGCCTGTCTTCCGTTGAACGTGAAATGCGCAAGCTTTAAGGAGCCGTTGATGAACTCCAGTCGCCCCTATCTGGTTCGAGCACTGTACGAGTGGATCGTCGACAACGA
Source organism: Pseudomonas sp. NPDC089758 (assembly GCF_044748705.1). Classification (NCBI taxonomy): domain Bacteria; kingdom Pseudomonadati; phylum Pseudomonadota; class Gammaproteobacteria; order Pseudomonadales; family Pseudomonadaceae; genus Pseudomonas; species Pseudomonas sp. NPDC089758. Next base: position 45,094 of record NZ_JBIVGN010000010.1, on the reverse strand, counting down.
TTGCACGCCCCATATGCTGGTCAATGCCGAATACCCGGCAGTCCAGGTGCCGCAAGGTTTCGCCAGTGACGGCCAGATCGTCCTGAACATCTCCCCAAGTGCCGTGCGCAGCCTGCACATGGACAACGATGCGGTGAGCTTCGAAGGGCGCTTCGGTGGTGTTGCCCACTCGTTGTTCGTGCCGGTCGGCGCAATTCTGGGCATATATGCCCGCGAGAACGGCCAAGGCATGGTCTTCGAGCTGGAGCCTCCGTTGATGGACGGTGAAGAGCCGGAAGATGAGGGTGTCGAGCCGGACGACGACGGCCCGCCGGAAGGGGGTGGCCAGCCGCCGCGTCCGTCTGGTCGGCCGAGCCTGAAGGTGGTCAAGTAGCGAAAAAAGGCGATCCGTCAGGGTCGCCTTTTTCTTTGCTGCGCGGTGACGGTTACAGGTCGCTGATGGTGCGGATCTGGTCACGGTTAACGCGGGTCTGTTTACCGTCGAGCTGCTGGAATTCGTAGAAGCCGGACTCCTGATCGAACGTCGGCTCGTCAACGGTCTGGAACTCGCGACCGTCGTTCAGGGTAATCAGGCTAGGGGTGGAGCAGCCGGCCAGGGTGGCGAAGGCGCCGATCAGTAGGGCGGGCAGCAGAAGCTTTTTCATACGGTGTTTCCTGAAGTTGCGAAGGTAGAGCGATCAGGTTGCCTGTACCAGCGCCCAAGGGCCGGTGCAGGCAAGGGTGTCAGTCGATGTACTCGAACAGCTTGACGATCTTTTGCACGCCCGACACGCCCTGTACCACGGCGGTGGCGGAGTTGGCTTCCTGCTGAGTAACCAGGCCGAGCAGGTAGACGATACCGTTCTCGGTGATCACTTTGATGCGCGAGCTGGGCACGGCATTGTCGGTGAGCATCTGGGTCTTGATCTTGGTGGTCAGCCAGGCGTCGTTATTGCGTGCAAGGATCGAGGAGGGTTGCATTACCTGCAGCTCGTTATGCACCCGCTTGACCCGCTGCACCTGGCTGGCGGTCTGCTCGGCCAGGCTCTTGAGGTCGGCGCGCGGGGTTTGGCCGGCGAGCAGGACAATGCCGTTGTAGCTGCTGACGACGATGTGTGAGCCTTCGTCCAGATCAGGGCTGGCTTTCGCGATGTTTACCGAGGCCTTGGTTTCGATCAGCGAGTCATCGATCTTGCTGCCGATGGTGCGAGTGCCGCGATCATCCTCGATAGGCGAATTGCGGGTCGAGGTCAGTACCGAGCTGCAGCCGGTGACGCTCAGGCACAGGGTCAGGGCCATCAGGCCGAGGCGCTTGGGGATCATTCTTCACTCCCGAACAGTTGGCTGTCGATCAGATCACACAGGCAGTGGATCGCCAGCAGGTGGACTTCCTGGATGCGTGCAGTGACCGTCGAGGATACGCGGATCTCCACGTCCTCGGGCAACAGCAGCGAAGCCATGCCGCCACCGTCACGCCCGGTCAATGCTACGACAATCATTTCGCGATCATGTGCCGCCTGGATCGCTTGAATCACGTTTGCCGAGTTGCCGCTGGTCGAAATCGCCAGCAGCACGTCGCCGGGCTGGCCGAGGGCGCGAATCTGCTTGGAGAAGATTTCGTTGTAGCTGTAGTCGTTGGCAATCGAGGTCAGCGTCGAGCTGTCGGTGGTCAGGGCGATCGCCGGCAGGCTCGGACGCTCACGCTCAAAGCGGTTGAGGAGTTCCGACGAGAAATGCTGGGCGTCGCCGGCCGAGCCGCCGTTGCCGCAGGCGAGCATCTTGCCCTCGTTGAGCAGCGCATTGACCATGACCAGGCTGGCCTGCTCGATGTGCGGTGCCAGGATGTCCATTGCCTGTTGCTTGGTATCGATGCTGGCCTGGAACAGCCGGCGAATTCGGGATTGCATGTCCATCTGGTGACCTTAAATGGGGCGGTGGCCTTTGCTACACGCAACAGGGACCAGCCCGCGAAACATAGAGCAATAAAAGGGGAGTGGGTTCAGCATTCGAAGGCGTTTTTCAGCCATTGAAGCGGCCTGCCTGCGTGGTGGCTACCCTGCAAGGCGACAACATCGAAGCGGCACGGGTGGTTGGCCCAGCAAGACTCCTTCAGCAGAAAAAGGCTGGCGGCATGCACCAGTCGCTTCTGCTTGCGCCCGTCGATACTGCCGAGGGCGCCACCGAAGCCCGCGTGCAGCCGATAGCGGACTTCGACGAATACTACTGTATCGGTGTCGAGCATGACCAGATCAAGCTCGCCACCTTTGCATCGCCAATTACGCGTCAGCAGTTGCAGGCCTTGCCCTTGAAGAAATTCAAGGGCTTGGTTTTCTGCGGCATGGCCGGCGCTGGTTGGCGATGCTTGGGGCATCAGCGGAGGGTATCGGGCAGGCGCTTGACCTGGCCGCCAGAGAATTCAGCCCACGGCAGCTGGCGCTCGATGCGCTGGCTGGCGTTCATGCTCAGGCTGCCCGATAGGCCCTGCACACGGTTGTCCGGCAGCGCTTTGAGCTGGCCCAGGCGGGGCGCCAGGCTATAGGCGTCTACACCCATGGCATACAGGCGGCCCAGGCTGCCAGCGGCTTGTGGCCACTGCTGGACCACCTGCTGACGCAGGCTGTTGGTGGTGTCGAGCAGCCACGGGGTTTCGCAGAAACGGATGCCGTTCATGTCCTTGTACTGGTTGACGTCACCGCTGGCGCTGTACAGGTTCGAGGTGGCATAGACCGGAACGTCGCCAGCGTACTGGAAGTTCAGGGTTGGCTTGATCTGCTGCGCCTGTTGCGGGGTCGAGGCGAGGAAGATGAAGTCGATGTCCTGGCGGCGCGAGGGTTGCGCAGCAATGGTGCCGCCCACCGTGCTCTGCAGGCTCTGTGCGCGGCCTTCGCTCTGGCGCAGTTGGAACAGATTGGCGATCTGTTGGGCCAGGGCAACTGGCTGGGCGATGCGTTCGGCGGCGAGGATGGTGCCGCCATTGCCTTCCCAATCCTGGCGGAACGCGGCAAGCACGCGGTCGCCCCATTCACCGCTCGGCACCAGGGCCACCGCGCGAACCATGCCATCGGCGCGGGCGCGGCGCGACACTTCGCGGGCTTCGTCCTCAGCAGCCAGGCCGAACTGGAAAAGTTGTGGCGGGGCGGTCTGGCCGGCGTCAGCGTAATTCAGGGCGAGGGTGGTGATGGGCAGCTGGGCATTGGCGGCCAGTTTCTTGACCAGCGCTTTTTCCAGCGGGCCGACTACCAGTTGCACGCCATCGGCCTGGGCCTGGCGATAGAAGTCGTCCAGCGAGCCGATGCGTGAGCTGTCATACACCTGTACGGCCGGTGCTTGCTGGCCCGCCTGCTGGGCCTGGAAGTGCGCGGCCATGAAGCCGTCACGCAGGGCGCGGGCGACACCGGCAAGCGGGCCTTCCTGGGGTAGCAGCAGGCCGATCTTGGTCAGCGGCTGGCTTGCCAGCTCCTTGAGCTTGACCAAGGCCGATGGCAGCTCCAGTGCCGCAGGATGGTCTGGGTGTTGCTGGCGCCAGGTCTCGATCGCGGCCTGCTGCTGCTCCAGCGTGCCAGCGCTTTTCACAGCCAGGGCCAGGCTGGTCCAACCGGCCAGGGTCTGGTCGCCAGCGGGCTGCTGCAGTTGCTCTGCCGGCAGCGAGGCGACCAAGGCCCAGATCGCGTCATTGTTGGCGGCGGCAGCCTGGCCGCTGAGCAGTGGGGCCAGCATCACGCGCTGTTGCGCAGCGGCCAGGGCTTGACCGTCGGCTTCCAGGGCGGCGGCGTGGACGCTATACGTGCGCACCTGCTGCTCTGCCGGCAATTGGCCGAGGTGCTGCAGGCTAGGGTGCGACAAGGCGCTGAGGGCGGCTTTGGGCTGGTTGCGGCTCATGGCCAGTTCGGCGCCCAGTGTGGCGGCGAAGATCTGCTGGGCAGGCTTGAGCGTATCCATGGGGACCTGCTCGAGAATGCGTGCCGCGCGCGGGTAGTCCTTCTGCTTGTATGCCAGGTCGGCAGCGCTCAGGCGCAGCAGGGCGGCATCTTCGGCAGACGTGCTGGCCGCCGCTTTTTCGAGCAGTTGCTCGATGCTGGCGTCCGGCGTGCGTGGCAGCTCTCCGAGGCTGGATGAGGGCGAGCTGGCGCAGGCTGCCAGCAAGGCAGCGAGGCAGAGGGCTGTGAGCAGCCGCAGGCAAGCGATCATGTAAAGGTCCTGTTACTCGATCAAGTTGGCCGGCAATTGTACCCAAGCGTTGGCCGGGGCGCGATGTTGCTGAATGCGAACCTTCACTATAGGTGTGCCTGAGGTGGCTGCTGGTGAAGTTCTTTGCGCCCTGTTACCGGCGCTCGGGCTACAATGGCGCCTTTGATCCGAAAGGCAGGTGTGCGCAGTGACTGATGTGGCAGGGGCTTCGAAATCCACCGTGGGGACGCTGTACGTGGTCGCGACCCCCATTGGCAACCTCGACGACATGAGCGCCAGGGCGTTGAAGGTGTTGGCTAACGTCGCCCTGATCGCCGCCGAGGACACCCGGCACTCGATCCGCCTGCTGCAGCATTTCGGCATCGATACGCCGCTGGCAGCCTGTCACGAGCACAATGAACGGGACGAAGGCGGGCGTTTCATCACCAAGCTTCTGGCCGGTGAAGATGTGGCGCTGGTTTCCGATGCCGGTACGCCATTGATTTCCGACCCTGGTTACCACCTGGTGCGCCAGGCGCGAGCCGCCGGCGTCGATGTGGTGCCTGTGCCTGGCGCCTGTGCCCTGATTGCCGCGCTTTCGGCGGCCGGGCTGCCCTCTGATCGGTTCATTTTCGAAGGCTTCCTCCCCGCCAAAAGCGCAGGCCGCCGTGCCCGGCTCGAACAGGTGAAGGAAGAGCCGCGTACCTTGATTTTTTACGAGGCGCCCCATCGCATTCTCGAGTGTCTGGAGGACATGGAACTGGTGTTCGGTGCCGAGCGCCCGGCGTTGCTCGCGCGTGAGCTGACCAAAACCTTCGAGACCCTCAAAGGCCTGCCGCTCGGGGAGCTGCGCGAGTTCGTGGCGGGTGACAGTAACCAGCAGCGCGGTGAGTGCGTGGTGTTGGTCGGTGGCTGGAGTGCGCCGGAGGGTGAGGCGGCGATCAGCGTCCAGGCGCAGCGTGTACTGGACCTGCTTTTGGCCGAATTGCCGCTCAAGCGTGCGGCGGCCCTGGCGGCGGAGATAACCGGCGTGCGCAAGAACCTGTTGTATCAGGCGGCACTGGAAAAGCAGAAAGCGCAGTAGTGGCGCTTTGATATAATTGCGGTATTGCTTGTTCTTGAGCGCAGCTGCCGTTAACCTTGGCGCCGGAGAGTCGATCGGACAGTCGCTGCCCGCTTTGGTTCCGCAACTTTTGTTGCGTAACGGCGGGGGGAGGAAAGTCCGGGCTCCATAGGGCAGAGTGCCAGGTAACGCCTGGGAGGCGCGAGCCTACGGAAAGTGCCACAGAAAATAACCGCCTAAGCACTTCGGTGCCGGTAAGGGTGAAAAGGTGCGGTAAGAGCGCACCGCACGTCTGGCAACAGTTCGTGGCTAGGTAAACCCCACTCGGAGCAAGACCAAATAGGGTTCCATCAGGCGTGGCCCGCGTCGGAACCGGGTAGGTTGCTAGAGGCGTCCAGTGATGGCCGTCGTAGAGGAATGACTGTCCTCGACAAAACCCGGCTTACAGATCGACTCTCCACCTCTCCTCCCTTCTGCTTGATCGATGGCAGAGCGCGTTTGTAATACCGAAAAGATCTTACTCTTCATAAATCACTTTAAGTTCAAACGGTATCCGTTTGAGTGGGTTTGATTTTTCACGTTTTTTTTTACCCTCAGTAGTCCTTCCTCCTTCCTTTATTGAGCTAAATCTCGGTCCTGTAAGGGTTTTCCCTATGAACGCGCCTTGACGGTGCAGCGGACGGATTCCTATAGTGTGCGCAAGTGGCAGAAAGTGGGATGAAGTGGGTTTTCTGGCACAAAAAAGCTACCATTGTGGGGAATCGCAGCCGTGTTCCGCGGAGCCAACGCCGTCAGCCTCGATGCCAAGGGCCGTCTCGCCATGCCGAGCCGGTACCGTGACGAGCTCGATTCGCGTTGCAATGGTCAGCTGATCGTGACCATCGACGCCGTCGACCCCTGCTTGTGCGTTTACCCCCTCGATGAGTGGGAACAGATTGAAGCCAAGTTGCGTGCCTTGCCGTCGTTGCGTGAGGAAAACCGCCGCCTGCAGCGTTTGCTGATCGGTAATGCGGTTGACCTGGAGCTCGACGGCAGTGGCCGTTTCCTGGTGCCGCCCCGCCTGCGGGAGTACGCCAAGCTGGACAAGAAGGCGATGCTGGTGGGGCAGCTGAACAAATTCCAGCTGTGGGATGAGGATGCCTGGAACGCAGTTTCGGCAGCCGACCTTGCAGCTATCCAACAACCGGGCGCCATGCCCGACGATTTACGTGACCTGATCCTGTGACCATAGATAGCGGCTTCAACCACATCACCGTCCTGCTCGACGAAGCTGTCGAGGCATTGGCCCTGCGCGCCGACGGTTGCTATCTCGACGGCACCTTCGGCCGCGGCGGGCACAGCCGTCTGATCCTCAGCAAGCTCGGGCCGGATGGTCGGCTGCTGGGCTTCGACAAAGATCCTCAAGCGATTGCCACGGGGCAAGCGCTGGCGGCCGAAGACGGCCGCTTTGTCATTGTGCAGCGCAGTTTTGCCGAACTGGGCGCAGAGGTGGCCGAGCGAGGCCTGGCTGGCAAGGTCAGCGGTATCCTGCTCGATCTGGGCGTGTCCTCGCCCCAGTTGGACGACCCCGAGCGGGGCTTCAGTTTCCTCAATGACGGCCCGCTGGATATGCGCATGAACCCCGACCAGGGCATCAGCGCTGCCGAGTTCATCGCCACCGCGCCGGTCGAGGAAATTGCCCGCGTTTTCAAAGAGTATGGCGAGGAACGTTTTGCCGGCCGCATGGCGCGCGCCGTGGTAGAGCGCCGCGAAAAGCAGCCGTTCACCCGGACTGCGGACCTGGCCGAAGTGCTCAAGGTCGCCAACCCTGCCTGGGAAAAGGGCAAGAACCCGGCAACCCGTGCCTTCCAGGGCCTGCGCATTCACGTCAACAACGAACTGGGCGATCTTGAGGCCGGCCTTGAGGCTGCACTCGATGCGCTGGAAGTCGGCGGCCGTCTGGCGGTGATCAGCTTCCATTCGCTGGAAGACCGTATCGTCAAGCTGTTCATGCGCAAACTGGTCAAGGGTGAAGCGGACAACCTGCCGCGCAACCTGCCGGTTCAGCACAAGGCCTTCGAGCCGAAAATCCGTCTGATCGGCAAGGCTCAGTTTGCTTCCGAAGCCGAGCTCAAGGCCAACCCGCGGTCGCGCAGCGCCGTGATGCGGGTGGCGGAGAAGCTTCGGTGAGCCGGCTATTTGCCAAGCCTTTGCCAGGCGGAAGCTTCCTGATGCTTCTGCTGTTCGTTGGCGTGCTTGTTTCGGCCATTGCCGTGTCGTACAGCGCCCATTGGAATCGCCAGTTGCTCAACACCCTGTACGGCGAGTTGAATGAGCGCGACAAGGCCCAGGCCGAGTGGGGCCGGCTGATCCTCGAACAAAGCACCTGGACCGCTGCCAGCCGCATCGAGAACCTGGCTTCCGAGCAACTGAAGATGCACGTGCCTGCCGCCGACGAAGTACGGATGGTGGCGCCATGATGAAGCTCGAAGGTGCACTCTACCCCTGGCGCTTCCGCGTGGTGATCGGCCTGCTGGCGTTCATGGTCGGCGCCATCTGCTGGCGCATCATCGACTTGCAGGTGGTCGACCGTGACTTCCTCAAGGGCCAGGGCGATGCCCGCAGCCTGCGTCATATTCCTATTCCGGCACACCGAGGTCTGATTACCGACCGTAATGGTGAGCCCTTGGCCGTCAGTACGCCTGTCACCACCTTGTGGGCCAACCCCAAGGAAATGCAAGCGTCCAAGGACCGCTGGCCGCAACTGGCCGCCGCATTGGGGCAGAACGCCCAGCAGCTGAGCGAGCGCCTGACCCAGCAGGCCAGCAAAGAATTCATCTACCTGGTCCGCGGCCTGACCCCGGAGCAGGGGCAGCATGTGCTCGACCTGAAAGTGCCGGGTGTATACGGCCTCGAAGAATTCCGCCGCTTCTATCCCGCCGGTGATGTCACCGCTCACATGGTCGGTTTCACTGACCTGGATGACCATGGCCGCGAAGGGGTAGAGCTGGCCTACGATGAGTGGCTGGCCGGGGTGCCCGGCAAGCGGCAAGTGATCAAGGACCGGCGTGGCCGCTTGATCAAGGACATTCAGGTAACCAAGAACGCCAAGGCCGGCAAGACCTTGGCGTTGTCCATCGACCTGCGCCTGCAATACCTGGCCACGCGCGAGCTGCGTAACGCAATCGCCGAGCAGGATGCCAAGGCCGGCAGCCTGGTGATCATGGACGTTAAGACCGGTGAGGTCCTGGCGATGGTCAATCAGCCGACCTACAACCCCAACAACCGCCGCACCATGTTCCCGTCGGCGATGCGTAACCGGGCGATCATTGACGTGTTCGAGCCAGGCTCCACGGTCAAGCCGATCTCCATGAGCGCCGCATTGGAGAGTGGGCGCTGGAAGCCCACCGACAAGGTCGAAGTCTACCCGGGCAGCCTGCAGATCGGCCGCTACACCATCAGGGACGTGTCCAGGAGCGAGGGTCCGATCCTCGACCTGACCGGCATTCTGATCAACTCCAGTAACGTGGGCATGAGCAAGATCGCCTTCGATATCGGCGGCGAAGCCATCTACCGGGTCATGTCCCAGGTCGGCCTTGGCCAGTACACCGGCCTTGGGTTCCCGGGCGAGCGGGTTGGCAACCTGCCCAACCATCGTGAGTGGCGCAAGGCCGAAACCGCGACCTTGTCCTATGGCTACGGTGTCTCGGTTACCGCCTTGCAGCTGGTGCATGCCTATGCGGCGCTGGCCAACGACGGGAAGATGGTGCCGCTGTCGATCCTCAAGGTCGACAAGGTCCCGGAGGCAGTCCAGGCCATTCCAAAGGACACCGCCAAAACCGTGCAAGGCATGTTGCAGCAAGTGATCGAGGCGCCGCGTGGGGTGTTCCGCGCCCAGGTGCCGTTCTATCACGTGGGCGGCAAGTCTGGTACCGCGCGGAAAGCCACAGTGGGCTCCAAGGGCTACACCGAAAACGCCTACCGCTCGCTGTTCGCCGGCTTCGGCCCGATGAGCGACCCGCGTTACGCCATTGTCGTGGTCATCGACGAGCCGAGGAAAGGCGGTTATTTCGGTGGCCTGGTATCGGCGCCGGTATTCAGCAATGTCATGTCGGGCACCCTGCGGCTGATGAATGTGCCGCCAGACAACCTGCCACCGCCTGCCGACCCGCAACAAGTCAATGCAGCACCCGCCAAGGGAGGGCGTGGATGATGACAATGCCACTGAGCAAGCTTTTCGCCCACGCCAGTCGCGACCCGCTGATCCGTGAGCTGACCCTGGACAGCCGTGCTGTGCGCGCAGGTGACCTGTTCCTGGCCGTGCCGGGCGCCAAGGTCGATGGCCGTGACCATATCAGCGACGCGCTGGCCCGCGGTGCCGCTGCGGTCGCCTACGAACAGCAGGGCACCCATGTGCTGCCGATCACCGATGTGCCGCTGATCCCGGTCAAAGGCCTGATCGCCCAGCTGTCGGATATTGCCGGCCGCTTCTACGGCGAGCCGAGCCGTCAGCTGAACCTGGTCGGGGTTACCGGTACCAACGGCAAGACCAGCGTCACTCAACTGGTGGCCCAGGCGCTAGATGCGCTTGGCCAACGGTGCGGCCTGATTGGTACCCTGGGTACCGGATTTTATGGTGAGTTGCAGAGCGGCCGGCTGACCACGCCAGATCCGATTGCGGTGCAGTCGACGCTGTACGACCTGAAAAAGGCCGGGGCCAAGGCCGTGGCGATGGAGGTATCCTCGCATGCCCTGGAACAGGGGCGTGTCGCCGCGCTGGAATTCGATATCGCGGTGATGACCAACCTGTCCCGTGATCATCTGGACTATCACGGCAGCATGGAGGCCTACGAGGCCGCGAAGGCCAAGCTTTTCGCCTGGCCTAGCCTGCGTTGCCAGGTGGTCAACCTGGATGACGGTTTCGGCCGTCGTCTGGCGGCTGATTTTGCCCGTCGTCCGAGTGTCGACCATATCGAGACCCGTCTGCTCAGCTACAGCCTGGAAAACCCCGACGCTTCTTTGTATTGCCGTGAAGCCAGGTTCGATGACGATGGCGTACGGGCCATCATCGTCACCGCCCAGGGTGAGCGTACCTTGCGCAGCCAGCTGCTGGGCCGTTTCAACCTGAGCAACATGCTCGCGGCCGTGGCGACCTTGCTCGCGCTGGATTATTCGCTGGACGAAATCCTCAAGGTCACCGCGCAGTTGAAAGGCCCGGTGGGGCGCATGCAGCGTCTTGGCGGCGGTCAGAAGCCGTTGGTGGTGGTCGATTACGCGCACACCCCTGACGCCCTGGAACAGGTACTCCAAGCCCTGCGCCCGCACGCCCACGGCCAGTTGCTGTGCCTGTTCGGTTGTGGTGGCGATCGCGATCGTGGCAAGCGTCCGCTGATGGCCGAAGTGGCCGAGCGCCTGGCTGATCGTGTACTGGTCACTGACGATAACCCTCGTACCGAAGACCCGCAGGCGATCTTCAACGACATTCGCCCCGGTTTTGTCCGCCCCGCCGACGTCGAGTTCGTCGCGGGCCGCGGCGAGGCCATCGCACACCTGATCGCTTCTGCTGCCGCTTCGGACGTCATCGTCCTGGCAGGTAAGGGGCATGAGGATTACCAGGAGGTCAATGGCCAACGCCATGATTTCTCTGACTTGGTCGAAGCCGAAAAGGCACTTGCAGCCTGGGAGGCTCCACATGCTTAAGCCCATGACACTCAGCCAGCTGACCGCAGCGCTGAGCGCTCGCTTGGTCGGCGCCGACGCCAGCTTCAGCGGTGTCAGCATCGACAGCCGCAGCGTCGGCGCCGGGCAGTTGTTCGTCGCCCTGGTGGGGCCGCGTTTCGACGGCCACGACTACCTGGCCGATGTGCAGGCCAAGGGCGCCGTGGCAGCGCTGGTGGAGCGTGAAGTGACCGATGTCGACTTGCCGCAGCTGGTGGTTGCCGACTGCCGTCTGGCCCTTGGCCAGCTCGGTGCGCTGAACCGTGCCAGCTACGACAAGCCGGTGGTCGCCATCACCGGCTCCAGTGGCAAGACCACGGTCAAAGAGATGCTTGCCTGCATCCTGCGTACCCGTGGCCCTGTTCATGCCACCCGTGGCAACCTGAACAACGACCTGGGGGCACCGCTGACCCTGCTGGAAATTGCCCCCCAACACAGCGCCGCCGTCATCGAGCTGGGCGCTTCGCGCATTGGCGAGATCCGCTACACCGTGGGCCTCACCCAGCCACAGGTAGTCATCATCAACAATGCCGGTACAGCCCACGTCGGCGAGTTCGGCGGGCCAGAGAAGATCGTTGAAGCCAAGGGCGAGATTCTCGAAGGGCTGGGCGAGGGCGGCACTGCCATCCTCAATCTGGACGACAAGGCCTTTGCCATCTGGAAGGCGCGCGCGGGTGCCCACAAGGTTATCAGTTTTGCCCGCAGCGACGCCCGCGCCGACTTCCATGCCACCGACATCGGTCGCGACGCGCGGGGTTGCCCGTCGTTCACACTGCACGGCGCCGGTGCATCGGTGGCCGTGCAGCTCAATGTGCTCGGTGAGCATAACGTCAGCAACGCCCTGGCCGCTGCCGCCGCCGCGCATGCCGTTGGTCTGACCCTGAGCGGCATTGCCGCGGGCCTTAACGCCATGCAGCCGGTCAAGGGCCGTACCGTGGCGCAAATCGCCCCGAGTGGCGTGCGCGTGATCGATGACAGTTACAACGCAAATCCCACCTCGATGTGCGCGGCCATTGATATACTCGCCGGCTTTTCCGGGCGCACCGTTCTGGTGCTGGGGGATATCGGCGAGCTGGGGCAGTGGGCGCAAGAAGGTCACCATCAGGTGGGCGATTACGCTCGCGGCAAGGTCGATGCCCTGTATGCAGTGGGTACCAACATGACACATGCGGTCAAGGCGTTCGGCGCCAATGGCCGTCATTTCGCAACGCAAGCTGAGCTGATCGAGGCCGTTCGCGCCGAAACTGCCAGCAATACCACTATCTTGATCAAGGGCTCGCGCAGCGCTGCGATGGAAAACGTCGTGGCTGCACTGTGCGGTGCCAGCGGGGAGAAACATTAATGCTGCTGCTGTTGGCTGAGTATCTGCAACAGTTCCACAAAGGCTTCGCGGTCTTCCAGTACCTGTCCCTGCGCGGGATCCTTGGCGTACTGACCGCGCTGTCGCTGGCGCTGTGGCTGGGCCCGTGGATGATCCGTACCCTGCAGATCCGCCAGATCGGTCAGGCCGTCCGTAATGACGGCCCGCAATCGCACTTGTCCAAATCCGGCACGCCAACCATGGGTGGTGCCTTGATCCTGTCTGCCATTGGCATCAGCACCCTGCTGTGGGCCGACCTGTCCAATCGTTATGTGTGGACGGTACTGATCGTCACGCTGCTGTTCGGCGCCATCGGCTGGGTCGACGACTACCGCAAGGTGATCGAAAAGAACTCGCGCGGCCTGCCTAGCCGCTGGAAGTACTTCTGGCAGTCGGTGTTCGGCCTGACGGCGGCGATCTTCCTGTACCAGACGGCTCCCACCACTGTCGAAACCACCCTGATCGTGCCATTCCTCAAGGATGTCACCATCCCGCTGGGCATCGGCTTCGTCATCCTGACCTACTTCGTCATCGTCGGCTCCAGCAATGCGGTCAACCTGACCGATGGCCTCGATGGCCTGGCGATCATGCCGACGGTAATGGTCGGCGGTGCGCTGGGCATCTTCTGCTACCTGTCGGGTAACGTGAAGTTCGCTGAGTACTTGCTCATTCCTTATGTACCGGGCTCGGGTGAACTCATCGTGTTCTGCGGCGCGCTGATCGGCGCCGGCCTGGGCTTCCTGTGGTTCAACACCTATCCGGCCCAGGTGTTCATGGGCGACGTCGGTGCGCTGGCGCTGGGCGCCGCACTGGGCACCATCGCCGTGATCGTGCGCCAGGAAATCGTGCTGTTCATCATGGGCGGCATCTTCGTGATGGAAACCCTGTCGGTGGTGATCCAGGTCGCCTCCTTCAAACTGACCGGCAAGCGCGTGTTCCGTATGGCACCGATCCACCACCATTTTGAACTCAAGGGCTGGCCTGAGCCGCGGGTGATTGTCCGTTTCTGGATCATCACCGTGATTCTGGTGCTGATCGGCCTTGCAACCCTGAAACTGAGGTAGACGAGCGTGTCACTGATCGCTTCCGACCAATTCCGCATCGTTGTCGGCCTCGGCAAGAGCGGCATGTCCCTGGTTCGCTTCCTGGCGAACCAGGGCATTGCCTTTGCAGTCGCCGACACCCGCGAGCAACCGCCGGAACTGGACACCCTGCGCCGTGATTACCCGCAGGTGGAAGTACGCTGTGGTGAACTGGACGTGGATTTCCTGTGCCGCGCCAACGAACTGTACGTGAGCCCCGGCCTGGCACTGGCCACGCCGGCCCTGCAGCAGGCGGCGGCGCGTGGCGTGAAGCTGTCCGGTGACATCGAACTGTTCGCCCGCCATGCCAAGGCGCCGATCGTGGCCATCAGTGGCTCCAATGCGAAAAGCACGGTAACCACCCTGGTCGGCGAGATGGCTGCCAAGGCCGGCAAGCGCGTGGCCGTCGGCGGCAACCTGGGGACACCTGCCCTGGACTTGCTCAGCGATGACATCGAGCTGTACGTCATGGAACTGTCCAGCTTCCAGCTGGAAACCACCGACCAGCTCAATGCCGAAGTGGCCACCGTGCTGAACATCAGCGAAGACCACATGGACCGCTACAGCGGCCTGCCGGCCTATCACCTGGCCAAGCACCGGATATTCCGTGGCGCGCGCCAGGTGGTGGTCAACCGCCAGGATGCCCTGAGCCGGCCGTTGCCGGTCGAAGGGCGCCCGTGCTGGAGCTTTGGCCTGAATCAGCCGGACTTCAAGGGTTTCGGCCTGCGTGAAGTCGAGGGTGAGAAGTACCTGGCTTTCGAGTTCCAGGCATTGCTGCCGGCCCGTGAGCTGAAAGTGCGTGGTGCCCACAACCAGAGCAACGCATTGGCGGCCCTGGCTCTGGGGCATGCTGCCGGTCTGCCGTTCGAGCCGATGCTCGAGGCCCTGCGCGAATTCGGCGGCCTGCCTCATCGTTGCCAGTGGGTGCGTGCGCGCAACGGTGTGAACTGGTACGACGATTCCAAAGCGACCAACGTCGGCGCGGCCCTGGCCGCCATCGAAGGCCTGGGCGCGGATATCGACGGCAAGCTTGTGCTGATCGCCGGTGGCGACGGCAAGGGTGCCGATTTTGCCGCCTTGCGTGAACCGGTAGCCCGCATGTGCCGCGCCGTTGTGCTGCTCGGTCGCGATGCGCAGCGCTTGGCCGAAGCGCTGGGTGATGCCGTGCCGCAGGTGCGGGTCAAGACGCTGGACGAAGCCGTGCAGCAATGCGCCGAGCTGGCCCTGCCGGGGGACGCCGTGTTGCTGTCGCCGGCGTGTGCCAGCCTGGACATGTTCAAGAACTTTGAAGAACGCGGGCGGCTGTTCGCCCAGGCGGCGGGAGGGCTGGCATGATCTTCGGCATCCTCAAGCCGTACCCGTCGCCGCTGGTCAGTGGCCGTGGCATCGACCTCGACTTCGCCTTCCTGGCTGGCTGCCTTGCGCTGCTGGGCCTGGGCCTGGTGATGATCACTTCGGCGTCGTCGGAAGTGGCCGCAGCACAGTCAGGTAACCCGCTGTACCACATGTACCGCCATCTGGTTTATGTGGCCATTGGCCTTGTCGCCTGTGGTGCGACGCTGCTGGTACCGATCGCCACATGGCAGCGCATGGGCTTCATGATGCTGGTGGGCGCCTTTGGCCTGCTGGTACTGGTGCTGGTGCCTGGCATCGGTCGTGAGGTGAACGGCTCGATGCGCTGGATCGGCTTCAGCTTCTTCAACGTCCAGCCTTCGGAGATCGCCAAGGTCTTCGTGGTCATTTATCTCGCCGGCTACCTGGTACGTCGGCAGACCGAAGTACGCGAAAGCTGGATGGGCTTTTTCAAACCGTTCATCGTGCTGCTGCCAATGGCCGGCCTGCTGCTGATGGAACCGGACTTCGGTGCCACCGTGGTCATGATGGGCGCTGCTGCGGCCATGCTGTTCCTCGGCGGCGTAGGGTTGTTCCGCTTCAGCCTGATGGTGGCGCTGGCGGTGGTCGCCGTATTCGTACTGGTGCAGGCGCAGCCGTACCGGATGGCGCGCCTGATCACCTTTACCGACCCCTGGTCCGACCAGTTCGGCTCTGGCTACCAGTTGACCCAGGCACTGATCGCTTTCGGCCGCGGCGAGTGGCTGGGCGTAGGGCTGGGCAACAGTGTGCAAAAGCAGTTCTACCTGCCTGAGGCGCACACTGACTTCGTGTTCTCGGTACTGGCCGAGGAGTTGGGCGTGGTCGGTTCGCTGGTGACCATCGCGCTGTTCGTATTCGTGACCGTTCGCGCGCTCTATATCGGCCTATGGGCTGAAAAGGCCAAGCAGTACTTTGCCGCCTACATGGCATTTGGCCTGGCATTCCTGTGGATTGGCCAGTTCCTGATCAACATTGGCGTGAACGTCGGCTTGCTGCCGACCAAGGGCCTGACCTTGCCTTTCCTCAGTTACGGGGGCAGTTCCCTGGTGATCTGCTGTGCCTGCGTCGGTCTGTTGCTGCGTATCGAATGGGAAAGCCGCACGCACCTGGGCAGCGAGGAGCACGAATTCAGCGAAAGCGATTTTGCCGAGGAGACCAGTCATGGCCGCTGACGGCAAAAACGTACTGATCATGGCGGGCGGCACTGGGGGCCATGTGTTCCCGGCCCTGGCCTGCGCACGTGAGTTCCAGGCGCGCGGCTATACCGTGCACTGGCTGGGCACCCCCCGTGGCATCGAGAATGAACTGGTCCCTCAGGCCGGCTTGTCGTTGCACCAGATCCAGGTCAGCGGTTTGCGTGGCAAGGGCAAGCTGTCGCTGCTCAAGGCGCCGTTCACCCTGGTCAAGGCCGTGCTTCAGGCGCGGCGGATCATTGGCCAGCTCAAGCCGGTCTGCGTGATCGGCTTCGGTGGCTATGTGACCGGCCCTGGCGGCGTCGCCGCGCGCCTGTGCGGTGTGCCGCTGGTGATTCACGAACAGAACGCCCGCGCCGGTACCGCCAATCGCTTGCTGGTGCCGTTGTCGGCACGCGTTTGCGAGGCTTTCCCAGGCACCTTCGAAGCGGGCGACAAGCTGCGTACCACCGGCAACCCGGTGCGCCCCGAGCTGTTCATGGACGCGCAGCGTGCGCCCTTGGGCGAGCGCCGTGCCCGCCTGCTGGTCATGGGTGGCAGCCTGGGTGCGGAACCATTGAACAAATTGTTGCCTAAGGCCCTGTCCGAGGTGCCCGCTGACCTGCGGCCCGAGGTGTTCCATCAGGCCGGCAAGCACCACGCGCCGATCACCGCCGAGCGCTATCAAGAAGCGGGTGTCGAGGCTCAGGTAGAGCCGTTCATCAAGGACATGGCCCACGCCTACGGCTGGGCTGACCTGGTGGTGTGCCGGGCCGGTGCCCTGACCGTCAGCGAGCTCGCGGCGGCCGGCCTGCCTTCGATGCTGGTGCCTTTGCCCCATGCCATCGACGACCACCAGACCCATAACGCCCAATATCTGGCTCGGGAAGGCGCTGCCTTCCTCATGCCACAAGCGACAACTGGCGCAGCGCAACTCGCTGAACGCCTGAACGAGGTGCTGATGCAACCCGAGAAACTCAACACCATGGCACGCACCGCAAGGAGCCTTGCCAAACCATCCGCAACCAGCACCGTGGTCGATATCTGCCTGGAGGTGGCCCATGGTTGAAAGCCAGAAAGCCATGCCCCAGCCGAAGATGGGCCGCATTCATCGCATCCACTTCGTCGGTATCGGCGGCGTGGGTATGTGCGGTATTGCCGAAGTGCTGCTGAACCTGGGCTACGAAGTGTCCGGCTCGGACCTCAAGGTGTCGCCGGTTACCCAGCGCCTGGAGTCGTTCGGTGCCGAGATCTTCGTTGGCCACCGCGCCGAAAACGCCGCCAATGCCGATGTGCTGGTGGTGTCCAGCGCCATCAATCCGGCCAACCCGGAAGTCGCCACTGCGCTCGAGCGGCGTATCCCGGTGGTGCCGCGTGCCGAAATGCTCGCAGAGCTGATGCGCTACCGCCATGGCGTGGCGGTAGCCGGTACCCATGGCAAAACCACCACCACCAGCCTGCTGGCCTCGGTGTTTGCCGCAGGTGGGCTGGACCCGACTTTCGTGATCGGTGGCCGCCTGACCGCTGCCGGCACCAATGCCCAGTTGGGTACCAGCCGCTACCTGATCGCCGAAGCCGACGAAAGCGATGCCAGCTTCCTGCATTTGCAGCCGATGGTTGCCGTGGTCACCAATATCGACGCCGACCACATGGCCACCTACGAGGGTGACTTCAACAAGCTGAAGAAAACCTTCGTCGAGTTCCTGCACAACCTGCCGTTCTATGGCCTGGCCGTGATGTGCCTGGACGACCCTGTGGTGCGGGAGATCCTGCCGCAGGTCAAGCGCCCGACCGTGACCTACGGTTTCAGCGAAGAGGCCGACATCCGGGCAATCAACGTCAGCCAGAAGGGCATGCAGACCCACTTCACCGTGCTGCGCCGTGATCGTGAGCCGCTTGAAGTGTCGGTCAACATGCCGGGCAACCACAACGTGCTCAATGCCCTGGCCACCATTGCCATCGCCACCGACGAAGGTATCAGCGACGAAGCCATCGTGCAGGGGCTTTCCGGCTTCCAGGGCGTTGGCCGACGGTTCCAGGTATACGGCGAACTGCCGGTTGAAGGCGGCAGCGTGATGCTGGTCGACGACTACGGCCACCACCCGACCGAAGTGGCGGCGGTGATCAAGGCCGTGCGCGGCGGCTGGCCAAGCCGTCGCCTGGTCATCGTCTACCAGCCGCACCGTTACAGCCGCACCCGTGACCTGTATGACGACTTCGTGCAGGTACTGGGCGATGCCAACGTGCTGCTGCTGATGGAGGTGTACCCGGCCGGTGAAGAGCCGATACCCGGTGCCGACAGCCGTCAGCTGTGCCACAGCATTCGCCAGCGCGGCAAGCTGGACCCGATCTACATCGAACGTGGCGCCGAGCTGGCGCCGCTGGTCAAGCCGCTGCTGCGTGCCGGTGACATCCTGCTGTGCCAGGGTGCCGGCGATGTCGGTGGCCTGGCCCCGCAATTGATGAAAAGCCCGCTGTTCGCTGGCGCCAAGCAGGAGAAGTCTAAATGACCAGCGCCTACGAAAAACTGCATTCGACCCTGGACGTCAAGGCGTTCGGCCGCGTCGCTGTCCTCTACGGTGGCAAGAGCGCCGAGCGTGAAGTCTCGCTCAAGTCGGGCGCTGCCGTGATCGAGGCGCTGCGCAGCGCCGGTGTCGACGTGGTCGCCATCGACGTGGGCGACGACCTGCTGGCCCGCCTGCAAAGCGAGAAGATCGACCGCGCCTTCATCATCCTGCACGGCAGGGGAGGCGAGGATGGCAGCATGCAAGGGCTGCTGGAGTGCCTGGGTATCCCTTACACCGGCAGTGGCATCCTCGCCTCGGCCCTGGCCATGGACAAGCTGCGGACCAAACAGGTGTGGCAAAGCCTGGGCATTCCGACCCCGCGTCATGCCGTGCTGGCCAGCGCAGAAGATTGTGTTGCAGCCGGTACGGAACTGGGCTTCCCGCTTATCGTCAAACCTGCCCATGAAGGCTCTAGCATCGGCATGGCCAAGGTGAACAGCGAGCAGGAACTGGTTGCTGCCTGGCAAGACGCCGCCAAATACGATTCTCAGGTGCTGGTCGAGCAATGGATTCACGGCCCGGAGTTCACCATCGCCGTTCTGCGTGGCCAGGTGCTGCCGCCGATCGCTTTGGGCACCCCGCACGTGTTCTACGACTACGACGCCAAATACATCGCCAATGACACCCAGTACCGCATCCCGTGCGGGCTGGACAGTGCCAAGGAACAGGAGCTCATCGACCTGACCGCGCGCGCCTGCGATGCCATCGGCATTGAAGGCTGGGGCCGTCTGGACGTGATGCAGGACGAGCAGGGCCGGTTCTGGCTGCTCGAAGTAAACACCGCACCGGGCATGACTGATCATAGCCTGCTGCCCATGGCGGCCCGCGCGGCCGGCCTGGACTTCCAGCAGCTGGTGCTGGCGATCCTGGCCGAAAGCGTAGCGACGCGAGGTTAACAAACCATGCAAGGCGCAATGATACGTCAGCAGCAACCCGTTACCGGCCGTAGCAAGCCGGTGCCGCGTGGTGCCAGCCGACTGGTGGCCGACGAGCCCGTATCGGCGCGCCTGCCGCGGCCCAGCCTGGGCGGCCTCAAGCGCCTGCTGTGGCCGGTGTTGCTGGTGGCCGCAGGCTTTGGCGCCTACGAGGGCGCCATTCGCCTGATGCCGTACGCCGACCGGCCGATCACCAAGATCGACGTGCAGGGCGACCTCAGTTACATCAGCCAACAGTCGGTGCAGCAGCGGATCGCGCCATACGTGGCAGCGAGCTTCTTCAGCGTCGACCTGCCAGCGATGCGAGCCGAGCTCGAGCAGATGCCATGGATCGCCCACGCCGAAGTACGCCGGGTTTGGCCGGACGAGGTGGTGATTCGCCTGGAAGAACAGTTGCCGGTCGCCCGCTGGGGGGAGGAAGCCTTGCTCAACAACCAGGGCCAGGCCTTCACCCCGCGCGAGCTGGCCAACTATGAGCATCTGCCGCAGTTGGCCGGGCCGCAGCGTGCCCAGCAGCAAGTCATGCAGCAGTATCAGGTATTGAGCCAGATGCTGCGCCCCCTGGGCTTTTCCATCGCTCGCCTGGAGCTGCGCGAGCGTGGCAGCTGGTTCCTGACCACCGGTGCGGGCAGCACCGGGCAGGGCGTCGAGCTGCTGCTGGGGCGCGATCATCTGGTGGAGAAAATGCGCCGTTTCATTGCCATTTACGACAAGACACTCAAAGAGCAGATCACCAACATTGCCCGCATTGATCTGCGTTATGCCAACGGACTTGCCGTTGGTTGGCGGGAACCGAACGCACCGACGACGGCCCAACCCGCCGTTGCGAAGAATTAGAGAGAGGCAGGACCATGGCAAACGCGCATAGCGGCAAAATGATCGTCGGGCTGGACATTGGCACCTCCAAGGTGGTGGCGCTGGTGGGTGAAGTTGGCGAAGACGGTACCCTGGAGATCGTCGGGATCGGTACCCACCCTTCTCGCGGCCTGAAGAAGGGCGTGGTGGTGAACATCGAATCCACCGTGCAGTCGATCCAGCGCGCAGTGGAAGAAGCACAGCTGATGGCTGGTTGCCGCATCCACTCGGCGTTCGTCGGTGTGGCCGGTAACCATATCCGCAGCTTGAACTCCCACGGCATCGTCGCCATCCGCGACCGCGAGGTCAGCCTTGCCGACCTCGAACGTGTGCTGGACGCTGCACAGGCCGTGGCCATTCCGGCTGACCAGCGCGTGCTGCACACCCTGCCGCAAGACTACGTGATCGACAACCAGGAAGGCGTGCGAGAGCCGCTGGGCATGTCGGGTGTGCGCCTGGAAGCCAAGGTTCACGTGGTCACCTGCGCGGTCAACGCGGCGCAGAACATCGAGAAATGCGTGCGCCGTTGTGGCCTGGAAATCGACGACATCATCCTCGAGCAACTGGCCTCGGCCTACTCGGTGCTGACCGACGATGAGAAAGAGCTCGGCGTGTGCCTGGTGGACATCGGTGGCGGCACCACCGACATCGCCATCTTCACCGAAGGTGCGATCCGCCATACGGCGGTCATCCCGATTGCCGGCGACCAGGTCACCAACGACATCGCCATGGCCCTGCGTACACCCACCCAGTACGCCGAAGAAATCAAGATCCGTTACGCCTGCGCCCTGGCCAAACTGGCCGGCGCCGGCGAGACCATCAAGGTGCCGAGCGTGGGCGACCGCCCACCGCGCGAACTGTCGCGCCAGGCCTTGGCTGAAGTCGTGGAGCCTCGTTACGACGAGCTTTTCACGCTGATCCAGGCCGAGCTGCGCCGCAGCGGCTACGAGGACCTGGTGCCGGCCGGCATCGTCCTCACCGGCGGCACCGCCAAGATGGAAGGCGCCGTAGAGCTGGCAGAAGAAATTTTCCACATGCCGGTACGCCTGGGCGTACCGCACAGCGTTCGGGGGCTGAGCGACGTGGTGCGCAACCCGATCTATTCCACCGGCGTGGGCTTGCTCGCGTACGGCCTGCAGAAGCAGTCCGAAGACCTGCCCCTGACCGGTAACAGCAGCAGCAACAGCTATGGCGATGAACCGAAGGCCCCAGTGCTTGAGCGCTTCAAGCGGTGGGTTCAGGGCAACTTCTAAGTTTCAAAGCAGTAGTGGTAGGCGCGACAACTAGAGAACTGAAAGGAGAGGGAAAATGTTCGAGCTCGTAGACAACGTCCCGCAAAGCCCGGTCATCAAAGTGATCGGTGTCGGCGGTGGCGGCGGCAACGCCGTCAACCACATGGTCAAGAGCAGCATCGAAGGTGTGGAGTTCATCTGCGCCAACACCGATGCTCAGGCGCTGAAAAACATCGGCGCGCGCACCATCCTGCAATTGGGTACCGGGGTCACCAAGGGCCTTGGTGCCGGTGCCAATCCGGAAGTCGGCCGTCAGGCTGCGCTGGAAGACCGTGAGCGCATCGCCGAGGTGCTGCAGGGCACCAACATGGTGTTCATCACCACCGGCATGGGCGGCGGTACCGGTACCGGTGCGGCGCCGATCATCGCCGAAGTGGCGAAGGAAATGGGCATTCTCACGGTTGCCGTGGTGACCCGTCCGTTCCCGTTCGAAGGTCGCAAACGTATGCAGATCGCCGATGAAGGCATCCGCATGCTGGCCGAGAGCGTCGACTCGCTGATCACCATTCCCAACGAGAAGCTGCTGACCATCCTGGGCAAGGATGCCAGCCTGCTGTCCGCCTTTGCCAAGGCTGACGATGTACTGGCCGGTGCCGTTCGCGGTATTTCCGACATCATCAAGCGCCCTGGCATGATCAACGTCGACTTCGCCGACGTGCGCACCGTGATGGGTGAGATGGGCATGGCGATGATGGGCACCGGTTGCGCCAGCGGCCCGAACCGCGCTCGCGAAGCCACCGAGGCGGCAATCCGCAACCCGCTGCTCGAAGACGTCAACCTGCAGGGCGCTCGCGGCATCCTGGTGAACATCACCGCAGGCCCTGACCTGTCGCTGGGCGAGTACTCCGATGTGGGTAGCATCATCGAAGCCTTCGCCTCCGACCACGCGATGGTCAAGGTCGGCACCGTGATCGACCCGGACATGCGCGATGAGCTGCACGTGACCGTGGTGGCCACTGGCCTGGGCGCGCGCATCGAGAAGCCGGTCAAGGTGGTCGACAACACCCTGCAGACCGCTCAGCAGGCGTACGAGGCCTCTAACCCGGCCCCTGTTCGTCAGGAGCAGCCAGCGGTCAACTACCGTGACCTGGAGCGTCCGACCGTGATGCGCAACCAGGCCCACGCAGGCGCTGCCGCAGCAGCTAAACTCAACCCTCAGGATGACCTGGATTACCTGGATATCCCGGCCTTCCTGCGTCGTCAGGCCGATTAATGGAATTTATCAGGGGTATAAGGGTGATTGGTGTTCAGCAAAGGCCGGGTCTGTTATCATCCTCAGCCTTTGTTGATACCTGTTCGCAATTTGCGCTGAAGCGGCCAATGCCATGATTAGACAACGCACCCTGAAGAATACCATCCGTGCCACAGGCGTCGGCCTGCACTCCGGGGAGAAGGTCTATCTGACCCTCAAGCCTGCGCCTGTCGATACCGGCATCGTCTTCCGTCGCGCCGACCTCGACCCTGTGGTCGAGATCCCGGCACGTGCGGCCAACGTCGGTGAGACCACCATGTCCACCACGTTGGTCAACGGTGACGTCAAGGTCGATACCGTCGAGCACCTGCTTTCCGCCATGGCGGGGTTGGGCATCGATAACGCCTACGTCGAGCTCTCCGCCTCGGAAGTTCCGATCATGGATGGCAGCGCCGGTCCCTTCGTATTCCTGATTCAGTCTGCCGGCCTGGAAGAACAGGACGCAGCCAAGAAGTTCATCCGCATCCTGCGTGAAGTGACAGTGGAGGAGGGCGACAAGCGCGCTACCTTCCTGCCTTTCGAGGGGTTCAAGGTGAGCTTCGAGATCGACTTCGATCACCCGGTCCTCAAGGGCCAGACCCAGAGCGCCGTCGTCGACTTCTCCAGCACCTCGTTCGTCAAGGAAGTCAGCCGCGCCCGCACCTTCGGTTTCATGCGTGACATCGAGTACCTGCGCAAGCACAACCTTGCGCTCGGTGGCAGTGTCGAGAACGCCATCGTCGTCGATGAGACCGGCGTACTTAACGAAGACGGCCTTCGCTCCGAAGACGAATTCGTCAAGCACAAGATCCTCGACGCCATCGGCGACCTGTACCTGCTGGGCAACAGCCTGATTGGCGAGTTCAAGGGCTACAAGTCCGGGCACGCGCTGAACAACCAGCTGCTGCGTAAGCTGATCAAGGAAACCGACGCCTGGGAAGTGGTCACTTTCGAAGATGCCAGTACGGCACCGATCTCTTATATGCGCCCTGTTGCGGCCGTGTAAGTTCGAACACTCTCTCTAGTGATTGAGGCCACCTTCGGGTGGCCTTTTTTATGTGCTGAGTTTCCCAGGCATCCTTGGGGGCGTCATGCGTCGTCGCTATCTGTGTCGTGGGCGCTCAGGACAGCATGCGTTTTCAGCAGGATGAAATCGATGTAACTGTGGTCCTGCGAGGTGAATTCCACGCGTGTGATTGGCTTGCCGCTGGGCGAGCGGAACCTCACCAGGAAGTGCTGGGGTGTGCTGTCACTCTCAAGGTTGATTGTTCTCAGCGGATCTGTCTCAGTCGAGGTGAAGAAACTTACTGACCCTGTGTAATGAATCAGGCTCCAGGCGAACGCCATGTACCCATATTCACCGTTCAGGTCCAGTGCTACTTTACTCTCGTCCGAGCTTTGGCCTTTGGAGAGTACAAGTGCCTTTCCTTCCGCTCTGTTTTCAACGGGTTGATTGACGATCTCAATGCCAGTTTTAGCTCCATTCTTGCTGCTCACATGGCGCAGCGTTAGGTGCGGAAGTACGAGTGATTGCCCGGGTAGAATAAGCTGTTCGCCTTCGGGCTGTTCTTCGAAATTGATGTGAAGTACGTGCGGATAAATGCGGATATCGTCGAAAGCGAAATGCACATGTGTATTGTCAGGTTCGAAGCTGCCAAGCGTCAGGGTATGAGTCGGGGCGGTAGCGCGGAAGTCGACAACGAAACGTTGCCAGTCGTGGTGGTTTTCAAGCGTTGAGCGGTGCTGGACAGTGTCGTCTATGTACCAGGTGAGGTGCGGGACGGGGTCCTTGGGGAACCGCTTGACACGCAGGCTGATGGAGTAGAGGTGTCCCGGGATCAGGCCGCTTATCGTCTTCTGGATCAGCAGCACGCCATCATGCTGGGGAAGCGGTGGAAGGTTCGCTGGCGAGTTATATTCAACATAGATATTGCTTTCATTTGCGGTGTTGAATGTGAGTGAGTGCTTGCTGCGAATGGCGTTCCAGCCGTTATATTCTTTTTCAGTGAACGTTGTGTGTTCGCTATAGTCAGTCGTGGGCAGGGTCATGGCGCAGTTCCTAGGTTGAGAGCGCTCAATAAACCATCTCGAAAATTTACCGGCTACTGGTAAAATTATCAGTCGCAAAATACCGTTTTTTTTGCGTGTTTTATGCTGAAGGCTTTGTGGCGCGTGAAGCATTGTTGGCCAAACGCTCCAGTGCCGCGCGCAACTTTTCGTCGGTAATGCCTTCGGCAGAACCGCGAATGCTCTGCGCGGCATTCACGGACAACTCCGTGGTATTTGTACCGCGTTTGGCCGGAACCAGCGGTGGCTGCACTTTGAACAGGATGCGCCTGAGGTTGCCGAACGCCTCCATGGCCTGCAATGCCGCCAGCAGGCGCTTCTGCTGATAGCGCAGGCGTGTGGCCCAGTGCCCGTCCGTCACCACCAGCAACAGTGTGCCATCGCGCCACGAAGCCACATGGCAGTGCTCGCGGGCAGCCGGTTGCAACTGGCTTTCCAGCAGGCGCTGCAGGTGCGCCAGACGTTCGGCCTGGTTCAGCAACAGGCGCAGCGGGCGCACCTGGCGCAGCAGTGCCGAAGGGGGCTGGGCGGGGGAGGGTTTGTAGGCCATTGGGCGTCGCATCGGGTTACAAGACCGGCAGTCTAACACCTCCACCGGCCTCCCTGCCGGCGCCCGGGCCATCGCACGCCGGCCGGACAAGAGTCATTCTCGATACGTTTCATGATGCTCCGGGTTGAACTCAGCGAAAATGCCCTTATCTTAGAAAACGCCCCGCCTAAGCGCTGTGCCAGCATCGTGGAAATCCACCACTTTCCTCACCATCGTTTCCGGGTAGAATGCTCGTTCGCATGCGGCCCAAGGGCTGCACGGGCGACTCATGGGGCCGCCCTCCATCCCTACGTGTGGAAGATCCTGCCGATATGTTTGCGCCTTTGTTAAAGAAACTTTTTGGAAGCAAGAACGAGCGTGAAGTGAAACGCATGCTCAAGACGGTGAACATCGTCAATGCCTTCGAAGAGAAAATGGTCGCCCTCTCCGATGAGCAACTGCGCGCCAAAACCGCAGAGTTCAAGGAGCGTCTGGCCAAGGGCGAGACACTGGACCAACTGCTGCCTGAAGCCTTCGCCGTGGCCCGTGAAGCCGGCAAGCGCGTGATGGGCATGCGCCACTTCGATGTTCAGCTGATCGGCGGCATGACCCTGCACGAGGGCATGATCGCAGAAATGCGTACCGGTGAAGGCAAGACCTTGGTCGGTACCCTGGCCGTTTACCTCAACGCCCTTTCCGGCAAAGGGGTGCACGTGGTCACGGTCAACGATTACCTGGCCCGCCGCGACGCCAACTGGATGCGCCCGTTGTATGAGTTCCTCGGCCTGTCGGTCGGCATCGTCTCGGCCTTCCAGCCGCCAGAGGAAAAACGCGCTGCCTATGCGTCCGATATCACCTACGGCACCAACAACGAATTCGGTTTCGACTACCTGCGCGACAACATGGCTTTCAGCCTGGACGAGAAATTCCAGCGTGAACTGAATTTCGCCGTGATCGACGAAGTCGACTCGATCCTCATCGATGAAGCCCGTACGCCGCTGATCATCTCCGGCCAGGCCGAAGACAGTTCCAAGCTGTACATCGAGATCAACCGCCTGATCCCGCGCCTGACCCAGCACATCGAAGAAGTCGAAGGCCAGGTCACCCAGGAAGGCCACTTCACCATCGACGAGAAAAGCCGCCAGGTCGAACTCAACGAAGCCGGTCACCAGTTCATCGAAGAGATGCTCACCCAGTCCGGCCTGCTGGCCGAAGGCGAGAGCCTCTATTCGTCGCACAACCTGGGCCTGCTGACTCATGTCTATGCCGGCCTGCGTGCGCACAAGCTGTTCCACCGCAACGTCGAGTACATCGTTCAGGACGGTCAGGTCCTGCTTATCGACGAGCACACCGGCCGGACCATGCCTGGCCGTCGCCTGTCCGAAGGCCTGCACCAGGCCATCGAGGCGAAAGAAAACCTGAACATCCAGGCCGAGAGCCAGACCCTGGCGTCGACCACCTTCCAGAACTATTTCCGCTTGTACACCAAGCTGTCCGGCATGACCGGTACCGCTGACACCGAAGCGTTCGAGTTCCAGTCGATCTACGGCCTGAATGTGATGGTGATCCCGCCGAACAAACCGCTGGCGCGTAAGGATTTCAACGACCTGGTGTACCTGACCGCGGACGAGAAGTACGCCGCGATCATCGCCGACATCAAGGAAAGCATGACCCAGGGCCGTCCGGTGCTGGTGGGTACTGCGACCATTGAAACCTCCGAGCACATGTCGAACCTGCTGAAGCAGGAAGGCATCGAGCACAAGGTCCTGAACGCCAAGTACCACGAAAAGGAAGCCGAGATCATCGCGCAAGCGGGGGCTCCGGGTGCACTGACCATCGCCACCAACATGGCCGGTCGTGGTACCGACATTCTGCTGGGGGGTAACTGGGAATCCGAAGTGGCTGCCCTGGAGAACCCAAGCCCCGAGCAGATCGCCCAGATCAAGGCCGACTGGCAGAAGCGGCACCAGCAGGTGATCGAGTCCGGTGGCCTGCACGTGATCGCCTCCGAACGCCACGAGTCGCGCCGTATCGACAACCAGCTGCGTGGCCGTTCCGGCCGTCAGGGCGACCCGGGTTCCAGCCGCTTCTACCTGTCGCTGGAAGACAGCCTGATGCGTATCTTCGCCTCCGATCGGGTGAAGAATTTCATGAAAGCACTGGGCATGCAGTCCGGTGAGGCCATCGAACACCGCATGGTCACCAACGCCATTGAAAAGGCGCAGCGCAAGGTCGAAGGCCGCAACTTCGATATTCGTAAGCAACTGCTCGAATACGATGACGTGGCCAACGAACAGCGCAAGGTGATCTACCACATGCGCAACAGCCTGCTGGCTGCCGAGAACATCGGTGACACCATCGCCGAGTTCCGCCAGGAAGTGCTCGATGCCACCATCAACCAGCACATCCCGCCGCAGTCGCTGCCCGAGCAGTGGGACGTGGCCGGCCTGGAGGCTTCGCTGGCCAGCGACTTCGCCATCAAGCTGCCGATCCAGCAGTGGCTCGACGAGGACGATCACCTCTACGAGGAGACCCTGCGCGAGAAGCTGTTGAAGGAAATCACCGACGCCTACAACGAGAAGGAAGATCAGGCCGGCATCGACGCCCTGCGTACCTTCGAGAAGCAGATCCTGTTGCGCGTGCTGGACGACCTGTGGAAAGACCACCTGTCGACCATGGACCACCTGCGCCACGGCATTCACCTGCGTGGTTACGCGCAGAAGAACCCGAAGCAGGAGTACAAGCGCGAATCCTTCACCCTGTTCCAGGAATTGCTCGAGTCGATCAAGCGCGACACTATCCGTGTGCTGTCACACGTTCAGGTACGCCGCGAAGACCCGGTCGAAGAAGAAGCCCGACTGCGCCGCGAAGCCGAAGAACTGGCCAGCCGCATGCAGTTCCAGCACGCCCCTGCGCCCGGCCTTGAGAGCGAGCAACTGAGCGAAGAAGGTGCCGAAGTGGCGGTCGCCGTGGCGCCGGTACGCAACGATCAGAAGCTGGGCCGCAACGAGCCGTGCTGGTGTGGCTCGGGCAAGAAGTTCAAGCATTGCCATGGTCAGATCGAGTGATCTGAACGGGCGTTTGTAAAAGCCGGGGGCCGCAGTGCGGCCCTTTCGCGACACAAGGCCGCTCTCACACATCGCGCTCGCCCACGGGTTGGCGCGGTCCCTGTAGGAGCGGCCTTGTGCCGCACATGGGGCGCGAAGCGGCCCTGCTCTTCCCTTATCACTTCACCGTTTTTCTAGGAGCGCTCTAATGGCTGTTGGTCTTGGTCCTTTGCCCACCCTGCATCCGGTTCCGGGTTTTGAACTCGGCATCGCTTCTGCCGGCATCAAGCGCCCAGGGCGCAAGGATGTGGTGGTCATGCGCTGCGCCGAGGGCTCCAGCGTGGCAGGCGTATTCACCCTCAACGCCTTCTGCGCAGCACCGGTGATCCTCGCCAAGCAACGTGTTCAGGGCACTGTGCGTTACCTGCTGACCAACACTGGCAACGCCAACGCAGGTACCGGTGCGCCGGGGCTGGCCGCCGCTGAGCGTACCTGCGCCAAGCTGGCGGAACTGGCCGGCGTGCCTGCCGAGTCGGTGTTGCCATTCTCCACCGGTGTGATCGGAGAGCCGCTCCCGGTCGAAAAGATCGAAGGTGCCCTGCAGGCCGCTTTGGACAACCTGTCGGAAAATAACTGGGCTGAAGCCGCCACGGGCATCATGACCACCGACACCCTGCCCAAGGGTGCCAGCCGTCAGTTCCAGCACGAAGGCGTGACCGTGACGGTCACCGGTATCAGCAAAGGCGCCGGCATGATCCGCCCGAACATGGCCACCATGCTCGGCTATATCGCCACCGACGCCAAAGTCGCCCCGGCCGTGCTCAAGGACCTGATGCTCGACGGCGCCAACAAGTCGTTCAACCGCATCACCATCGATGGCGACACCTCGACCAATGACTGCTGCATGCTGATCGCCACGGGCAAAGCGGGCCTGCCGGAAGTCACCGAGGCCAGCGGCGCGTTGTTCGACGCACTGAAGAAGGCGGTGTTCGAAGTGTGCATGGAAGTGGCACAGGCCATCGTCCGTGACGGCGAGGGCGCTACCAAGTTCGTGACCGTGCAGGTCAATGGCGGTGGCAACCATCAGGAATGCCTGGATGTCGGTTACGCCGTGGCTCACTCGCCGCTGATCAAGACCGCGCTGTTCGCCTCCGACCCGAACTGGGGCCGCATCCTCGCTGCCGTAGGACGCGCCGGTGTGCCTGCGCTGGATGTAAGCCTGATCGACGTGTACCTCGACACTGTGTGTATCGCCAGCAAAGGCGGCCGCAGCCCGAGTTATACCGAAGAGCAGGGCTCGGCGGTGATGGCCCAGGAAGAGATCACCATCCGTATCGAGCTGGGCCGTGGCCAGTGCAGCGAAACCATCTGGACCACCGACCTGTCCCACGAATACGTCAAGATCAACGCCGAATACCGTACCTGATCCAACGGCCTCATCGCCGGCGCGCCGCCTCCCACAGTCATTGCACTGAGCAGCAGGGAGCCGGCTAGCCGGCGACAGGCTGCACTGCAGCCTCAGGCCCACCGACATTGCCACATCATCGGAGCCGACCCATGAGCTATCACCTGATCATCGGCGACAAGCTGTATTCTTCCTGGTCGCTACGCGGCGCCCTGGCGCTTGAGCTGGCCGGCGTTCCCTATGAAGAGACCCTGATCAAACTCGACCAGCCCGACACCCGTCAGCGCCTTCTCGCATTTTCCTCCACCGGCAAGGTGCCGCTGCTCAAGACCGAGCACGGGGTGATCGCCGACTCCCTGGCCATCGCCGAATACCTCAACGAGCGCCACCCCGAGGCGCAGCTGTGGCCTGTCGATATTGCCGCCCGTGCCCAGGCCCGTTCGGCCTGCGCGCAGATGCACAGCGGTTTCTTCGCCCTGCGTGGCGCCATGCCGTTCGATCTTTCCCGGGACGAGGCGCTGGAAAACATCCCGCTGGATGTGCAGGTGGATATCGACCGTATCGTCGCGCTGTGGTCCGAATGCCGTCTGGTGGCCAAGGACAGTGGCCCGTTCCTGTTCGGCAAGCCGACCCTGGCCGATGCCTTCTTCGCTCCGGTTGCCGTGCGTCTGCGCGCTTACCGTGTAGAGGTGCCAGCGCAGGCTGCGAGCTATGTCGAAACCATTTACCAATGGCCAGCCTTCAAGGCCTGGCAGCAAGCAGGCCTGGCGGAGCGTGAAGGGTGAAACGGATTCATGTAGCAGCAGGTGTCATTCGCGGTACAGACGGCCGCATCCTCATTGCCCGACGCGCCGGCAGCCAGCATCAGGGCGGCCTGTGGGAATTCCCCGGCGGTAAGGTGGAGGAGGGCGAAAGCGTCGAAGCGGCGCTGGCTCGGGAGCTTCGCGAAGAGCTGGGAATCCAGGTGACCCGTTCTCGGGCGCTGATCAAGGTCAGCCACGACTACCCGGACAAGCAGGTATTGCTCGATGTCCGTGAGGTCGAAGCGTTCACCGGCGAACCCCATGGCGCTGAAGGCCAGCCGCTGGCCTGGGTGTCGCCAAGGGACTTGCCGCAGTATGAGTTCCCCGAGGCCAACAAGCCGATCGTGGCCGCCGCGCGCCTGCCCGATCAGTACTTGATCACCCCGGACGGCCTGGACGTGCCCGAGCTGCTCAAGGGGATACAGAAGGCAGTCGCCGCCGGTATCCGCCTGATCCAGTTGCGTGCGCCGGACATGTACGACCCCAAGTACCGCGATGTGGCGGTGGATGCAGTGGGGCTATGTGCGGGCAAGGCCCAGTTGATGCTCAAGGGGCCGCTGGAGTGGTTGGGCGACTTCCCCTCGGCTGGCTGGCACCTGACGGCTGCGCAACTGCGTAAATATGCCGCCAAGGGTCGGCCTTTCCCTAAAGAGCGTTGGCTGGCAGCGTCCTGCCACAGTGCTGAAGAGCTGGCGCTGGCTGAGCAGATGGGCGTGGATTTCGTCACGCTGTCGCCAGTGCAGGCGACGGAGACCCATCCTCAAGCCGCGCCGCTGGGGTGGGATGAGGCTCAGCGCTTGATTGCCGGCTTCGGCAAGCCGGTGTTCCTGCTCGGTGGTGTAGGGCCACAGGCGCGTGAGCAGGCCTGGGAAGCCGGGGCGCAAGGTGTTGCCGGGATTCGGGCCTTTTGGCCTGAGACCTGAACCGGCTATCGCAGGGGCTGCCACGCAGCCCCTTGCGGTTTCAGCCTGCTGGCTTTCGCGCAGCCTGCCACAACACTTCGGCAATGCCCTGCCGCCGCCCGATGATCCGCGCCGCCACGAACAGCAGATCGGAAAGGCGATTGATATACGCCAGCCCCACACCTTCCAGAGGCTCAACCGCATTCAATTGCTGGCAGCGTCGCTCCGCACTGCGCGCCAGGCTTCGGCAGACGTGCGCCTGGGCGACCAGCGCCGAGCCACTGGGCAGGATAAAGTTCGTCAGCGGTCCCAGCTCCTCGTTCCACTCATCGATGGCGGCCTCAAGCCGTTGCACCTCGGCCTCGTTCAATGCCTTGTAACTGGGCATCGCCAACTCGCCGCCGAGGTCGAACAGGCGATGCTGGCAAGGCGCCAGAACCTCGCTGACCTCATCCAGGCCTTGTTCTGCCAAACCGGCCAGCAACAGCCCAAGCTGGCTGTTGAGGCTGTCCACCTCGCCGATGGCCTCGATTCGCGGATGGTCCTTGGGCACTCTGCGCCCATCGCCCAGGCCGGTTTCACCTGTGTCGCCGGTGCGGGTGTAGATTTTCGACAGGCGATAGCCCATGTCATGTCTCCGTCTGGTTCGGGGCCGCCGCAGAGGGCTGACCGAGGGGCAGGCGCAGGGTGAAGCAAGTGCCCTGGCCGGGCGTGGAATGCACTTCCATCTGCCCCTTGTGGTTATTGGTGATGATGAAGTAGGAAACCGACAACCCGAGCCCGGTGCCCTGGCCGATTTCCTTGGTGGTGAAGAACGGCTCGAAGGTGCGCTTGCGGACTGCTTCGGGCATGCCGACGCCGTTGTCCTCGACCTGGATCTCGGCCCACGGGGGGCTGAGCCGGGTGCGCAAGGTGATCCTTCCTGGCTCGCAGGGTTGAGGCCGTTGGTGAATGGCTTGGGCGGCATTCTTCAGCAGGTTGAGCAGCACTTGCTCCAGCTCGTTGGCGGTGCACGGCACCGGCCCTAGGTTGGGGTCGAACTGACGGACAATGGCCTGGCCTTTGAAATCGAAACCGATGGCCAGGTCGAAGTCGTTACCGGCGATTTCAACGGCCTGGTCGATCAATGCCGGCAGGTCACAGGGTGCCAGTTGGCGGTTGCTGCGGCGGCTGAAACTGAGCATATGGGTGACGATCTTGGCCGCCCGGGCGCCGGCCTGCTGAATGCCGTCCAGCAGTTGCGGCACTTCGCGGCTCTCCAGGTAGCGATTGACGCTGGGCAGG
Source organism: Pseudomonas sp. NPDC089758 (assembly GCF_044748705.1). Taxonomy (NCBI): domain Bacteria; kingdom Pseudomonadati; phylum Pseudomonadota; class Gammaproteobacteria; order Pseudomonadales; family Pseudomonadaceae; genus Pseudomonas; species Pseudomonas sp. NPDC089758. The sequence goes on along the minus strand of NZ_JBIVGN010000010.1, from coordinate 12,283 downwards.
TCGATGCCCAGCTCGTCGGCTTGCTCCTGGTTGCGTGGCAGCTCCGGTGACAATCGCCTGCGGATGTTCTGCACGTTATGCAGGATCGCCCCCAGGGGGTTGTTGATTTCGTGCGCCATGCCGGCCGCCAGGCCGCCGACCGAAAGCATCTTTTCAGATTGCACCATCATCTCCTCCAGCGACAGGCGCTGGGTGATGTCGTCGATGCGGATGACCACGCCGCGACCGCCGCCACCCATCAGTGGATAGAAGGTCAGGGCGTAGTGGCGCAAGTCATCGCCTTTGGCCCAGGTCACCCGCTCGATCTTGGCGACACGGTGTTTTTCCACGGTTTCCTTGAGCTGCGGCAGGAACGGCTTGAGCGGCTCGAAAGCGATGAAGATCGGCTGATTCAGCGCTTCGTCCAGCGGCGTGCCGGAGAGCACCGTGGCCTCGTGATTCCACTGGGTGACATAGAGCTGCTCGTCGAGGGCGATCAGCGCCGAAGGCATGGAGTCGATAATGCTGTTGAGATAATTCTGAAAGCCGGTGAGTTTTTTCTCGATCTTGCTGCGCACCTGGACTTCCAGTTCCAGCTTGCGGTTGGTATGGCGGGTTTCCTCGGCCAGGCCCTGGGCCTGGTCGTAAGCGTCCTGGAATTCGTCGCGGGTGCGCTTGAGTTGCTGCTCGCGCGCCTCGATGCGCGACAGCATGGTGTTGAAGGCATCGGCGAGGCTGCCGATCTCATCGTCGTTGCCCCGTTTGGCGCGCAGCGCGTAGCTTTCTTCGCGGGTAACCTGGCGGCTGAGTTCTTCGAGCTGATTGATCGGCTGCGTGATCAGGCGCTTGATCTGCCGGGCGATGACCAGCCATAACAGAATGCTGAATACCAGGATCGCCAGGCTGGCACTCAGAGTGCCCGTATAGAACGCGGTGGGCAGTTCGCTGCTGGCTACCAGCAGCAGGTGTGCAGGCGGGCGGGCATCACGGGGGATACGGATCAGTTCGGTGCTGCGAAATTCCATCAAGCGCCAGCTGTCGATGTTTCGATAACGCTTGGGCAGGGCAAGCGGGTCGCCATGTTGCAACTGGGCCAGCATGCGACCATCGCCACCATAGACCGCCGCAGCGCGCAGCGGCGTATAGCTGTCCAGCTCTTTGAGCAGTGCCGTGGCAGCGTCCGGGGATTCGCCGGCACGTGCAGCCAACTGAGGGTTGGCGACCAGGCGGCCGATGGTCTGCAACGCTTGCGGCGCCATGCTCTCCTGGGTGATCCAGTAGGCGGCGCTGATGAATGTCAGGTTGGCCACCAGCAGGATGGTCACCAGCAGCACCAGCAGGGCGGCCAGCAGCTTCTGCCCGACCGGGAGGTTTTCCAGGCGTTGGCGCAAGGTCATGGGCTAGGCAATGTCCGTATCCGGTTGAAAGGGCGCGTCAGGCGCTTGGCAAGCCACGTGCACGCAGGTTATCGACCAGTCTCTGGTGCAGGCGTTCCAGCCGAGGCAGCACCATGCCATGGCGCGTGGCTGCGCGGCAGGCGTGGCCAAGCAGGTAGTGCACCTCGGTACGCCGGCCAGCACGCACATCCTGATACATGGAAGAGTAGTTGGCTGACGTGGCGAGAATCACCCGATGGACTTCTTCGCCCAGGTCATCGGCAGCTTGGGGCTGGCCACAGCGGCCCAGCAGCTCGCCCAGTTCTGCTATCAGCCCATCGATTTCGCCAAGATGCCCCAGCAGCCCGCCGTTCTGGCAGTCATGCAGTACGGTCAGGGGGTTTATCGCGCAATTGAGCGCAAGTTTGCGCCACAGGCGGGTCAGTATGTCCACGGTCCATTGAGCCGGGATGCCGGCGTCGTGGAGCTCGTCGAACCACTCCGGCGCGGCGGGGTTGGCCGGGTCGCCCAGCCAGTTGAAACCGTGGCCGGCGAAACGTACCCGCCAGTCGTCCTCGCGGAACGCACCCTCGGTGCTGGAGGCGAAGATGCAGCGGGCCAGCGGTACCTGATCGGCGACTTCGTCCTGGCTGCCCAGGCCGTTCTGCAGCAGCACGATTTCAGCGCCAGCGGCCAGGCGCGGGGCCAGCTGTGCGATGGCAGGTGCTGCGTCGTAGGCCTTGCACGCCACCAGCAGGCGGTGCACCGGCCCGTTGGAAGCGGCGGTTTCGGCAGGGATCGCGTAATGGTTGGGGTGGTCCTGTTCGACCAGGGTCAAGCCGCCAGCCTGTTCATAGGCCTGCAACCGCTGACGATCGCGCAGAATCAGGCGCACCGCCTTGCCGGCCCGTGCCAGCCGGCAAGCCCAGAGGGTGCCGAGGCTTCCGGCGCCGAGAATATGCCAGGTGCTGCTCATCTGCGTTTCGCAACCCGTTATAATAAGCCCGCATTTTAACCTTCAAACCCCGACGCGCTCCATCTTCAGACTGAGCGCGCTTTTATTTTATGGAGAACAACCATGCCTTCGTTCGACGTGGTATCGGAACTGGACAAGCACGAAGTGCAGAACGCTGTGGAAAACGCCATCAAGGAGCTCGACCGTCGTTACGACCTCAAAGGCAAGGGCAGCTTCGAGTTCAAGGACAAGGAACAGACCGTGCTGCTGACTGCCGAGGCTCAGTTCCAGCTCGAGGCGATGATCGAAATCCTGCGCCTGGCGCTGGTCAAGCGCAAGATCGACGTCAAATGCCTGGAAGTCAAAGACGCCTACGCCTCGGGCAAGGAAATGAAGCAGGAAGCCACGTTCCGCGAAGGCATCGACAAAGAGCTGGCCAAGAAAATCGTCGCCCACATCAAGGATGCCAAGCTCAAGGTCCAGGCTGCCATCCAGGGTGAGCAGGTGCGGGTGACCGGCAAGAAGCGGGATGACCTGCAGGAAGCCATCGCTGCCTTGCGTGCCAAAGAGTTCGACATGCCGCTGCAGTTCAACAACTTCCGCGACTGATCCTGGTGTCACCAGGAACCCCGATGGCGCAATGATGTCCATGGGGGCCATGGCCGCTGATAGTGTGGTGGCCGGTTTTACGTGTACGTGCCGTTCGGTACCAGGAGATGAACATGGATTTGAACGCTGAAGTCGACCAGCTGGTCCGCCAGTCGCAGACCTGGATCCCTTTGATCATGGAATACGGCAGCCGTGTGCTGCTGGCACTGCTGACCCTGGCGGTCGGCTGGTGGATCGTCAACAAGGTCAGCGCCCGCCTGGGCAAACTGGTGGGGCTGCGTAACGCCGACCTGGCGCTGCAGGGCTTCATCAGCACCTTGGCCAACATCGTGCTGAAAGTGCTGCTGGTGGTCAGCGTGGCGTCGATGATCGGCATCGAAACCACCTCCTTCGTCGCTGCCATCGGTGCCGCCGGCCTGGCCATCGGCCTGGCCTTGCAAGGCAGCCTGGCGAACTTCGCCGGCGGCGTGCTGATCCTGATGTTCCGCCCGTTCCGCATCGGCGACTGGATCGAGGCGCAGGGCGTGGCGGGAACGGTAGACAGCATTCAGATCTTCCACACCGTGTTGCGCACCGGTGACAACAAGACAGTGATCATGCCTAACGGCAGCCTGTCCAACGGCATCATCACCAACACCAACCGTCAGCCGACCCGCAAGGTGGTGTTCGACGTGGGTGTGGATTACGAGGCCGACCTGCAGGTGGCGCGCAACGTCCTGCTCGAGCTTGCGCAGGACCCTCGCGTGTTGGCTGACCCTGCGCCGCAGGCCGTGGTGTCGACCCTGGGTGACAGCTCGATCACCGTTTCGCTGCGCCTGTGGACCAAGACCAGCGATTACTGGGATGTGATGTTCATGCTCAATGAACATGCGCGTGATCGCCTGAAGGCTGAAGGCATCGACATTCCGTTCCCGCAGCGGGTGATTCGAGTGGTCCAGGAGCCAGCCGTGCAGTAACGCTCCGGGTTCTGACAGGGGGGCCGCCGTGCGGCCCAATCGCCGGCGAGCCGGCTCTCACAGGTAATGCACTGCGCCGGATGTTTGCAGTGAGCCTGTGGGGGCCGGCTAGCCGGCGATTGGGGCGCGCAGCGGCCCCTTGTCGTTACACTTGTTCACAGCCAAGCCGCGTCATTTCTGGCATATAGCCTAGCCCCACCTGCCTTTGCACCGATACTCACCATGAAACCATTGCTGTACATCACCCCTCTCAGAGCCCTGTTGTTCGGCCTGACCCTGGCCCTGTTCGAACTGCTGACCTACCTTGCTAGCGACGCTGTCATGCCGGCCATGCCGGTGGTGGTCGACCACCTGAACGCCAGCCCCGAATACATCCCCCACGCATTGAACCTGTACCTGCTCGGTGGTGTGGTATTGCAGTGGCTGATCGGCCCGCTGGCCGACCGTTATGGTCGTCGTCCACTGCTGCTGGCCGGTTGCGCGCTGTTTGGTGCCGCTTGCCTGGCCACCTATTGGGTGCAGGACATTGGCCTTTTCAACCTGCTGCGGCTATTGCAGGGCATCGGCCTGGGCTTTGTGGTGACGGTCAGCTACCCGGCCCTGAACGAAGCGTTCAGCGAGGCCGATGCGGTGCGGATGATGGCGTTGCTGGCCAATATTGCCTTGCTGTCGCCACTGCTCGGCCCGCTGGTGGGTACCTTGATTTTGCAATGGCTGGACTGGCGCTGGCTGTTCGTGGCGTTCGCCGCCGGTGCGGTGTTGGTGTGGGGGCTGCTGTACCGCTTGATGCCCGAGACCTTGGGTGTGGAGCGGCGCGACGGCTCCCGCCTGCCGTTCACGCCGATCCACCTGCTGCCGCTACTGGCGGGCTATGGCCAGTTGCTCGCCAACCGGCGTTTCGTCGCTGGCAGCGCGGCGTTGGGCCTGGTGGGCCTGCCGCTGATCGGCTGGATCGGCCTCTCTCCCGTGTTGCTTATTCACGACGAGGGGCTCAGCACCATGGAATACGCCCTGTGGCAGTTGCCGGTATTCGGTGGGCTGATCCTGGGTAACCTGATCATCAACCGCATCGCTGACCGCTATCCGCTGCCGGCGCTGGTGCGCGGCGCGCTGTGGCCGTACCTGGCAGGTTTGGGCCTGATGGTGCTAGCCACCTGGTACTGGCCCAGCGTGACCAGCGTGGTGGCGGGCATGTCGCTGTATGCGCTGGGCCTGGGCGTGGCCAATGCGGTGCTGTACCGCATGACGCTGTTCTCCAGCGATCAGAGCAAAGGTTTGGTGTCTGCGATGCTGGGGATGATCACCATTGCCTTGTTGGGCCTGGGCGGGGCGCTCATGGCCATGATCGGGGCGGGGGCGAGCTTGATGCACTTCGCACTGGCGGCAGGGGTAGCGGGGGCGCTGGCGCTCTGGCCTTTGTGGTCTGTGGTAGGTGGCCGGCCTGATGAGGGTGCTGTCGCTCAGTAGCGATAGCAGTGGCCCCATTGCCGGCAAGCCGGCGATGGGGCTGGTAACGTCCGCGAGTGTCCCTCAGGGCTGTTCGGTTGCCGAGTTATCCACCGGTGCCTGTTTCCCGCGGCCCGCTTCCTGTCGCCATTGCAAGGCGATCAGGATCAGGGTCGGTACACCCAGCAGGGCGGTGATCAGGAAGAAGTCGTGATAACCGAACTTCTCGACGATCACCCCCGAATAGCCGCCGATCAGGCGTGGCAACAACAGCATGATCGAGCTGAGCAGGGCATATTGCGTGGCCGAGAACTTCAGGTTGGTCAGGCTCGACAGGTAGGCGACGAACGCCGATGTCGCCAGGCCCGAGCTGAAGTTGTCCAGGGAAATGGTCACCACCAGCATTTGCAGGTTCGGCCCCATATCGGCCAGCATCAGGAACAGGATGTTGGTCGCCGCCGAAGCCGCACCGCCGATGAACAGGATCGGCAGGATGCCGAAGCGCACGATCAGCAGCCCACCTGCGCCTGCGCCCACCAAGGTCATGATCAGGCCGAAGATCTTGCTGACGCTGGCAATCTGGTCCTTGGTGAAGCCCATGTCGATGTAAAACACGTTGGCCATGACGCCCATCACCGTGTCCGACATCCGGTAGGTGGCGATCAGCCCCAGCAGCAGAAGGGCCTGCCAGCGGTAACGGGTGATGAAATCATTGACTGGCGTCAGCACTGGCGCCAGGCCGCGACGGCCCATGCCCGACAGGCACGCCCAGCTCAGCAGTACGTAGAGGATAAGGCGCAGGAAAGCGCGGTCTTCGAGCAGCAGGTCCAGTGGTGTGGCATCGCCGAAGATGACGCTGGCCCAATCGGTGTTGAACAGCTGGGTGAAGCTTGCCGGCACCGATACCAACAGGATGATCAGCACGAACACCGAAGCCAGTTGGTGGATAAGCCCGTAGCGCGCTGCCGACAACTGGGTGCGCAGGGGCACGGGAGGTTCGCGCATTACCAGCGTGGTGAACAGCGCAGGCAGCATCATCACACCGAACAGGACGTAAGTGCCGGCCCAGGCCTTGTGCAGGTAGCTGAAGCCCGTGGAACCGAACCATTCGGCAAAGAACAGGGCGCCAGCGGTGGCCAGCAGCGCAGCGATCCGGTAACCAGCCATATAGCTTGCGGCCAGGGCGGCCTGACGTTGATCGTCGGCAATCTCCAGGCGGTAGGCGTCGACGGCGATGTCCTGGGTGGCAGACGCGAACGCGACCAGCACGGCCAGAGCGATCAGCCACGACAGGTGCTGTTGCGGGTCACACAGGCTCATGCCCACCAGGCCGATCACCACCAGTGCCTGTGACAGCAACAGCCACGAGCGCCGCCGACCCAGCCCACCGAGCAGCGGCAGCCGCCACTGATCGAGCAGCGGGGACCATACCCATTTGAAGGCATAGGCCAGGCCGATCAGGCTGGCGTAGCCAATGGTTTCGCGCGCCACGCCAGCTTCGCGCAGCCACACCGACAGGGTCGAAAACACCAGCATGTAGGGCAGACCGGCAGCGAAGCCGAGCAGCAGAAGCACCAGGGTTGACGGGCTGGCATAGGCAGCGAGCGCAGCGCGCCAGGTTTTACGGGGCATGGGCCAACATCTGCCTCAAGTTTGCGAAAACAAAACGCGCACTCTAACCGCTGTGCTCCATCGGGCGCCAGCCATGGCGCATCATATCCACACGATTATTGGCTACATTCACGCCCTCCGCACGCAGCCGCGCCCTTTGTTCGTCACCCGATGGCGTGCCCAGCGCCAGGCTCAGACGGCCGCCGGCACCCAGCACTCGGTGCCACGGCAGGCGGGTGTCCGCAGGAAGCTGGCCAAGGGTCCTGCCAACCCAACGCGCCGCTCGGCCAAGCCCTGCCAATTCGGCGAGCTGACCGTAGCTGACCACCTTGCCGGCAGGCACCTGCCCCAGTACCGAATAAAGCGCCGTTCGTCGGGCCTCGGGTGTTTCCAGCGCGTGCTCATATCCCTCAGACATCCCGGCAGCCCTGGCCTGAAGTGAAACCGGACCAATGGCCACGGTAAATGCGTATTGAACTCAACGCCATGGTGGTGGGTCTTTCCTTGCTCTGGTCGTCCGCATCCGGATAATGCCCGGCTCATTCGTCTAATCGAACCTGTATTTCGCTTATGCATTCTAGATCCTTGCTGTGCCTGCTGACCGTTTCCTTGTGCGCTTCTTCTGCGTTCGCCGACACCGTGTGGATGAAGAACGGTGACCGCTTGAGCGGCAAGATTCGCGTTTTTGACGGTGGCAAGTTGTTGCTGGAGACCCCGTACGGTGGCTCTATCTCGCTGGACTGGAAACAGGTTCAGACCTTGGAGAGCGACCAGGAGTTGCTGGTCAAGCAGGATGCCTACAACGGGGAACGGGCCAAGTCGTTGAAGGCCGCTGAACCGGGCAAGGTGACCCTGGCCAATGGTGACGCGCCCAAGACTGTCGAGCTTGCCAGCATCGAGCAGATCATGAAGCCCAAGCCTGTGGTCGAGGACTTGGTCTGGAAAGGCAATGTCGATGCCGCGCTGGACTATAAACGCGCGGAGAACGATACCGATGACTATGACATCGGCTTCAAGACCACGGCCCGCCATGGCCGTTGGCGGCACAACGCTGAAGGCGAGTACAACCGCGAGACCAAGGATGAGGTCACCACGACCAACAACTGGAGCGCGGAGTACGCGCTCGATCGCTTTATCACCGAGAAGTGGTTCTGGCAGGGCCGTCTTGAGTACAAGCGTGATCACATCGAGGATCTGGCGCGCCAGCGCACCGTGGGTACCGGCCCCGGTTACCAGTTCTGGGATGACGAACTGGGCGCGTTCTCCCTCGGCTCTTTGATCAACCGCACCGACTTCGAATACCAGGATGGCAGCAAGGACAACTTCTATGCGGCAGCGGTGAAGTGGGACTACACCCGTTATCTGATCGGCAAGAATGTCCAGCTGTTCACCAACGGTGAGTTCGCCAAGCCTCTGGGTGGCGTAGCTGACTATTCGCTCGATGCGGAGGTGGGGCTGCGCTACAAAGTGACCGAATGGGCCTCGCTCAACCTCAAGGCTGAAAAGGACATCATCACTGGCACGCGTGAGAGTGACCTGGACAAGACGCGCTACACCGCAGGCTTTGGCGTGACCTGGTAAGCGCAGCTTCAAGCTTCAAGCTGCAAGCTCCAAGCGAAAGCAGATGGCATGACACCTCGCTCCCGCTTTTTCTTGCAGCTTGCAGCTTGAAGCTTGAAGCTTAAGGGCCCCTAGCCCCCTGCCGAGGAGTAAGACGTGAGTCAAAAGGCCATCCGCCCCGCCCGGGAACTGCTGCTCAAGGAGTACCGCGGTGTACTCTCGACCCATTCCAAGTCCATGCCTGGCTTCCCTTTCGGCTCTGTGGTGCCCTACTGCCTGGATGCCGAGGGCAACCCGCTGATCCTCATCAGCCGCATCGCCCAGCACACCCACAACCTGCAGAAAGACCCAAAGTGCTCCTTGCTGGTGGGGGAGCGAGAGGCTGAGGACGTGCAGGCCGTGGGCCGCCTGACCATCATGGCCGAGGCGCACAAACTGCTGGACGAAGCGGCCGTCGACGCCGCTGCCGAACGCTACTACCGTTACTTCCCCGAAGCCGCCAACTACCACAAGGCGCACGACTTCGACTTCTGGGTGCTGCAGCCGGTGCGTCATCGGTACATAGGTGGCTTCGGCGCGATCCACTGGCTCGACCAAGTGACGCTGGCCAATCCCTTCGCCGGCAAGGCCGAGGCCAGCATGATCGAGCACATGAACAGCGACCATGCCAACGCCATCGCCCACTACGTAGAATTGAGCGATTTGCCGCGCAGCGCGCCAGCGCAGTTGGTCGGCATCGACAGTGAAGGCATGCACCTGCGTATCGGCCAAGGTATCCACTGGCTGGCTTTTCCAAGCAATTGCAATACGCCGACACAAGTTCGCGAGGCCTTGGTTTTACTGGCGCGCGCCGACCAATGGCCGGCCCCGGCAGAAATCGAAGCTTGAAAAACCGAGCGCACGCATCCATCTGATGGTCTTAAAGGAAGATAGTCTTCCGTCGAGGAATCCTTGATGCGTGCTTTTCTACTGCTGTTTCTGCTTTTCCCTGTGCTGGAGTTGTTCGTCTTCGTCAAGGTCAGCGCAGCCATCGGTTTCTTCCCGGCGCTGCTGCTGATCATCGCAGGCTCCGCCCTGGGTGTGCTGGTCATGCGTGTGGCCGGCCTGGCCACTGCCTTGCGTGCCCGTGAAAGCCTGCAACGTGGCGAACTGCCTGCCGAGGACATGTTCCAGGGCCTGATGCTGGCGGTGGGCGGTGGCCTGCTGCTGCTCCCGGGCTTCATCAGTGACGTGCTGGGCCTGCTCTGCCTGTTGCCCTTCACCCGCCACTTTGCTGCGCGCAAGATGCGTCAGCGTGCCGAGGCCCAGGCCATGCGTCAGCGGGCGTTTCAGGATGACCCCTTTCAGGCACAGCCGCGCGACAGCGGCCACCGGCCCAATGTGATCGAAGGCGAGTACGAACGTCGCGACAAATAGACATCCCTGGGGCCGCTTTGCGGCCCCAGGCATTTCTGCTCGTTGAAAAAATTTCTGCAGCAAGCCTTGTAATTGATCCTGCCGGCCTCATGTATGTGGTCACCGCAAGGTTTCTGGTGGCAACACCGGACAATACACAGGTGGTTCGCCCGTCGCGGGCCACCCCGGCAACGCCGGACCGCATCAACCCGCCGGTGTCGACACCGGCCGATGAAAACCACAAATTGGGAGAGATCGACAATGAAGCTTCGTCCTCTGCATGACCGCGTAGTCATCCGTCGCAGCGAAGAAGAATCGAAAACCGCTGGCGGTATCGTCCTGCCGGGTTCGGCCGCTGAAAAACCAAACCGTGGCGAAGTTGTCGCCGTCGGCACCGGTCGCATCCTGGACAACGGCGAAGTACGTGCGCTGGCCGTCAAAGTGGGTGACAAAGTGGTTTTCGGCCCTTACTCGGGCAGCAACACCGTGAAAGTCGATGGCGAAGACCTGCTGGTAATGAGCGAGAACGAAATCCTCGCCGTTGTCGAAGGCTGATTTACCCGACTTCCCGTTACTCCAAAGAATTTCAAGGATTAAACGATCATGGCTGCTAAAGACGTAAAATTCGGCGATTCCGCCCGCAAAAAAATGCTCGTTGGTGTCAACGTTCTGGCTGACGCGGTAAAAGCGACCCTGGGCCCGAAAGGCCGCAACGTCGTCCTGGCCAAGAGCTTCGGCGCGCCGACCATCACCAAGGACGGCGTTTCCGTCGCCAAAGAGATCGAGCTCAAAGACGCTTTCGAGAACATGGGCGCCCAGCTGGTCAAGGAAGTCGCTTCCAAGGCCAACGATGCTGCCGGTGACGGCACCACCACTGCGACCGTTCTGGCTCAGGCCATCGTCAACGAAGGCCTGAAGGCCGTCGCTGCCGGCATGAATCCGATGGACCTCAAGCGCGGTATCGACAAGGCTACCGCTGCAGTCGTCGCCGAGCTGAAAAACCTGTCCAAGCCATGCGCCGACTCCAAGGCCATCGCTCAGGTAGGCACCATCTCCGCCAACTCCGACAACTCCATCGGTGAAATCATCGCCGAAGCCATGGAAAAAGTCGGCAAAGAAGGCGTGATCACCGTTGAAGAAGGCTCGGGCCTGGAAAACGAACTGTCCGTCGTAGAAGGCATGCAGTTCGACCGCGGCTACCTGTCGCCTTACTTCGTCAACAAGCCAGACACCATGGTTGCCGAGCTGGAAAGCCCGCTGCTGCTGCTGGTCGACAAGAAGATCTCCAACATCCGTGAGCTGCTGCCAGTGCTGGAAGCCGTTGCCAAGGCCGGCCGCCCACTGCTGATCGTTGCTGAAGACGTCGAAGGCGAAGCCCTGGCTACCCTGGTCGTCAACAACATGCGCGGTATCGTCAAGGTTGCCGCAGTCAAGGCACCTGGCTTCGGCGACCGCCGTAAGGCCATGCTGCAGGACATCGCCGTCCTGACCGGCGGCCAGGTCATTTCCGAAGAAATCGGCCTGACCCTGGAAACCACCACCCTGGAGCACCTGGGTAACGCCAAGCGCGTCATCCTGTCCAAGGAAAACACCACCATCATCGACGGTGCTGGCGTTGACGGCGACATCGAAGCACGCGTCAAGCAGATCCGTGCCCAGATCGAGGAAACGTCTTCGGACTACGACCGTGAGAAGCTGCAAGAGCGTCTGGCCAAGCTGGCTGGCGGTGTTGCCGTGATCAAGGTCGGTGCTGGCACCGAAGTTGAAATGAAAGAGAAGAAAGCCCGCGTTGAAGACGCCCTGCACGCTACCCGTGCAGCCGTCGAAGAAGGCGTGGTGCCTGGCGGTGGTGTTGCCCTGGTTCGCGCCCTGGCTGCCATTGTCGACCTCAAAGGCGACAACGAAGACCAGAACGTCGGTATCGCTCTGCTGCGTCGCGCTGTTGAAGCGCCGCTGCGCCAGATCACTGCCAACGCCGGCGACGAGCCAAGCGTTGTGGCCGACAAGGTCAAGCAAGGTTCGGGTAACTACGGCTACAACGCTGCTACCGGCGAATACGGCGACATGATCGAGATGGGTATCCTTGACCCAGCCAAGGTCACCCGTTCGGCCCTGCAAGCAGCTGCTTCGATCGGCGGTCTGATGATCACCACCGAAGCCATGGTTGCCGACCTGCCGGAAGACAAGCCAGCTGGCGGCATGCCAGACATGGGCGGCATGGGCGGTATGGGCGGCATGATGTAAGCCAGCCTTACCCCTGTAACAGGAAAAGCCCCGGTTCGTGAGAATCGGGGCTTTTTCGTTGTGCGCCAGGCATGGCGCGTTGCGCGTCAGCGCAACCCGCTTGGCTGTGGTGGCCGAGTGGGTGACTTGGAGGTGAAAGTCCTCTACACACC